>DAHVFI010000022.1 GCA_027317045.1 Gammaproteobacteria bacterium | reverse complement strand
GAGCATGGTTCGTGGGCACGGCCGGCAGCCAGGATTCGAGCGCACTAAGCGTTATGAGCCGCGCTGATTGTTTTGTGGTGCTGCCAGCGGAAGCCGCAACCATTCCGGCGGGCATGGAGGTCGAGGTCATGCCCTTCGACGCGCTTGTTTAACGGGCCACGCCGAAACGGAGGAACCATCACCCACCGTTGCTCCATTTGCACAATTGCATTTCAAGGTTTTACCTGGACTTGGCACCGCCGCCTTTGGTCTGTACCACATCAAATTGCAGGCGGGGTCAAAATTAAACCAGCGTCAACGCTTGCGATCTCAATAAAATCCAGCCCGGTTCTTACGCTAGCGGAATACCCCCGCTGCTCTAACAGGTCAAGCGATATCCTCATTGTTATCGCTACGCCTAAAAAACCGCGCTCAAGCCTTATGTTGTTGGGATGTTTTATTGCGCCTGCCATGGAGATCCACTTCCAGGCTCAGGTCCAGTGTCTTTCCCCGGCCGTCAGTCTGTTGTACGGCAATGCCTTCCCTGCTGGGGAGGCGTGCCGCGAGTTCGCGCGCATGCGTACCCGGAAGCCGCAATCTGATTCCATTTTCTGTGGTATCCAGTAGCAATCCCGGCACATCGTCGTCCAGCACCACCCGATAGGTGTATTCACGATCCGGTGGCAGCAGTGTGCTGGCGCCGACTTCGCCAGTGACTAGCAACAGGTCAAGTTCGGAGCGGCTGAGGCGCACACGTACTGCATCGGGTGACAGGCGCAGGTTCATGGCGCATGCGTCCTGGCGCGGCCGGCGCGAAATGTCGCCCAGTCCCCGGGCGTATTAAGAGCCAGGAACTCATCCGCGCTTTCCCGTGGGAGGGGTAATACCCGCGCATTCAGATCCGCACACACGGTATGCAGCGAACGCTGGGAGTGCGCAAGCCCGGGATCGCCCATCAGGCGATTGAGATGTGATAAAACATGGCTATCCAGAGAAAGGCACAACGGCAGTGGATGGCCGACGTAGTGACACGCTCGCACACCCCGATCATCCCGAAGCAGGGCGGTCAGGGTTGGGACTCTGAGGGCCGGCATATCCACCGGAACGATGAGCAGCCGGTTTATTTCCGGTATTTCCATCAGTCCGCTGAATGCAGCGTGAATCCCTCCCAGGGGGCCCAGATCCGGCTGTCGGTCTGGAATGGTGGCATAGCCCGCACGCGGCGGACCACTGATTAACAAGCGACGCGCACCGCATGCCTGCAGCCGCGTCAGCATGTGCGCCAGCAGGGTCCGGCCACGGTAACGCAGTTCCGCTTTGTCCCGCCCCATGCGCTGGGAGCGGCCGCCAGCCAATACGATTCCCGCAAAGCCGGGCGCAGACGCGGCCCGGTCATTCATGCCTGTGTCGGCCAGCGCAGGCGTTCGACACCGCTATAGACGTTGAAGCGGCCGTCCCGCAAAAAACCCACCAAGGTCACACCATAGCGACGCGCGAGTTCCACCGCCAGACTGGAAGGTGCGCCCACCGCGGCAAGAAACGGAATACCGGCGAGAATAGATTTGTGCACCAGTTCGAAGGCGGCTCGGCCGCTGAACAGCACCACTGAGTTGGACGCCGGCAGGCGCCGTTCAAGCAGCAGCTTCCCCACCAGCTTATCGGTGGCGTTATGCCTTCCCACGTCTTCCCGCTGGGATAGCAGTTGTCCTTCCAGGTCGAACAGCGCACTGGCGTGCAGCCCGCCGGTGCGGGCGAATAGCGACTGGGATTGTTCGAGAGCGCGGCGCATGGAAAACAGTTTTTCGGGCTCGAGTACGAATTCTCCCCGGGGTTTCTGCGGACAGGTAGTTTGCACCCAATCGAGTGCGGCTTTGCCGCAGATGCCGCAGCTCGCGGTGGTAAACACGTGGCGCGAGAGCCGTTCTGTATCGAAGTCAACCTGCGGCGCCAGATACACGGTGACAATGTTGTATTGCTGGTCTTCTTCTGCATCGGTGCAATAAGCGATGCGCTCGATGTCATCGGCGCTGTGCACGGCGCCTTCTGCGTGCAGAAAACCGGCAGCCAGTTCGAAATCGTTGCCGGGTGTGCGCATGGTGACTGCGATGGAATGCTGCCGCCAGCCTTGCGCCGCTGGCACCCGCACGCGGATTTCCATGGGCTCCTCGCCGGCCACTTCATCGGAGAGATCTTCGCGTGTTGCATCGCGCCAACGTGCAATGCTTACGCGCTCGACAGGGTGGCCGCGTTTAACGCGCGCCCGGTCGAGCGCCAGCATTTCCTTCAGCAGCGCCTCTTCGGTTTGCGATTCAGGCAGCATGTGAGGCTGGGCGTTTATTCTCGTCGGGAAGCGGCCGGCGCAACTGGGCGATCACGTCGCGG
>DAHVFI010000013.1 GCA_027317045.1 Gammaproteobacteria bacterium | reverse complement strand
ACCCCCAGTTCCACCGCCTTTTGCAGGGTGTAATCCATGCGCTCGCTACGGGAAATCCCCTGCGCCAGGATGATTTGGAGCGGAGATTCGGTGCGGCTCGGCAGCTCGGCTTTGATCAGCACGCGGGCACGACGGTCCTCTGCGGCCTCAAGGCAGGCTTGGAACTCGCGGCCGGAGCCGTCGAAGAGCGTCAGCGGCGCGCCGGGTTTGAGCCGCAATACCGCAAGTAGATGCTTGGAAGCCGGCGGCTCCAGCAATACTGATTGTCCGAGCGCAAGCGGCTGGGATGAGTAAATGCGTGGAATGCGCATGCCTCACGCCTCCCGTGTGGCGAGATCAATGCCCTCGGCCGCTACCCGGGCCATCAGCTCAATTTCTGATTCTTTAATTATGTACGGCGGCATGAAATACACCACATTGCCCACGGGCCTCAGCAGCACGCCGCGCTGCAGCGCATGCTGATAGACCGTGAGACCGCGACGCTCCTGCCAGGGATAAGGCTGACGTTTGTGTTTGTTCTTCACCATTTCCATGGCCAGGATCATGCCGTGCTGCCGGACTTCCGCCACCTGCGGATGATCGGCAAGTTGCACCACGCTCCTGCCCATGTGCGCAGCGAGTGCGCGGTTTTGCGCGATGACGTCGTCGTCGCGGAAGATATCCAGGGTCGCCAGCGCCGCGCGGCAGGCCAGGGCGTTGCCGGTGTAACTGTGGGAGTGCAGGAAGGCCCGCAGCGTGGCGTAATCGTCGTAGAAAGCCTGGTAGATTTCCTCGCGGGTCACCACCACCGACAGCGGCAGGTAGCCGCCGGTGAGCCCTTTGGACAGCAGCATGAAGTCCGGCGCGATGCCCGCCTGCTCGCAGGCGAACAGGGTGCCGGTGCGGCCGAAGCCCGCGGCGATTTCATCGGCGATCAAATGCACGCCATAGCGGTCACAGGCCTCGCGCAACAGTTCGAGATACACCGGATGGTACATGCGCATGTTGCCGGCGCACTGCACCAGCGGCTCAATGATGACGGCGCACACCTGATCATGATGCTGCTCCAGCGCCCGCTCCATGTGCGCGAACATCTTGCGTGTATGCGATTCCCAGCTCTCGCCCGCTTCCCGCGCATAACAATCGGGACTGGTTACGGAAATCACGTCCATCAGCAAGGGCCGATAGGTTTCCTTGTAGAGCGCCACGTTGCCCACGGCCAGCGCACCCAGAGTCTCGCCGTGGTAACTGTTGGTGAGGGTGATGAAGCGGGTTTTTTGGGTTTTGCCACAGTTGCGCCAATAATGAAAACTCATCTTCACCGCCACTTCCACCGCCGAGGAGCCGTTGTCGGCGTAGAAACAGCGGGTCAGCCCCGGGGGCGTGATTTTCACCAGCCGTTCCGAGAGTTCCACCACCGCTTGGTGAGTGAAGCCCGCCAGGATCACATGCTCCAGTTCCTGCAATTGACGGCCGAGAGCCGTGTTGATGCGCGGGTTGGCATGGCCGAACAGGTTCACCCACCAGGAGCTGATGGCATCCAGGTAGCGCTTGCCGTCGAAATCCTCCAGCCATACGCCCTGGCCGCGGCGGATGGGTATGAGCGGCAGCCATTCGTGATCCTTCATTTGCGTGCAGGGATGCCATACGGCGGCCAGGTCCCGTTTGACGAAGTCGCTGTTGGCGTTCATGACGCGGAAGTTCCCGTTGATCAAGCAGGCGGACACGCAGTACGCGGCATTTTGCGCATTTGTTTCATTCCCGGCAACATAACCGCATGCAATCTCCAACTCATGGCATGACCGGCATGGCGCACCAAGTGGACCCCGTCACTGGCCTTATCAGCGGTGCCAGGCAGTTGTCCTCACCCCATTGCGACGAACGGCCGACCGGCACCCGCATTGACTTGCTGGTCATCCACGGCATCAGCCTGCCACCGGGCGAGTTCGGCGGAGCCTGGATTGAACATCTGTTCCTAGGAACCCTGTCGCCGGACGCCCATCCCTATTTCGCCTCGGTTCAGGGTTTGCGCGTATCCGCGCACCTGCTGATACGCCGCGACGGCGAACTGGTGCAATTCGTGCCTTTCCAGCGCCGCGCCTGGCATGCGGGTGTATCGGTCTATCAAGGACGTGAAGCCTGTAATGATTTCTCCATCGGCATTGAATTGGAGGGCTGTGAAGACGTCACTTATACCCGTGCGCAATATGCCGAACTTGCAGCCGTGGCCCGCGCCACTATGACGGCTTATCCGGGCGTTACTCCGGCGCGTATCGTAGGTCATTCCGATATCGCACCGGGGCGCAAGACCGATCCGGGACCGGCCTTCGATTGGGCGCATTTCCGCGCGCGGCTTGCATAACCCGGCGCGGACGGCTTTACTACGCAACCATGAGCTTCCTCGCACTCCTGTTGAGCCTGCTGCTTGACCAAGCGCTGCGTCATCTGGAATCCCTGCGCGGGCCGCGTTGGTTCCACGCCTATTTCGAGAGTCTGCGGTTTTTTGCCCACAGCCCTGGTTTCTGGCGCGCCGGCATCGGGGTGGTGGTGATCGTATTGGTGCCCACGGTGGTGACCTTGTTCATCGGCCATCTGCTGGATCACATCTGGAGCGCGTTCGGCTTTGCATTTTCAGTGCTGTTGCTGCTGCTGACGCTGGGGCCGCGGGATCTGCATGCCCAGGTCGGAGACTATATCGAGGCCACCCAGTCCGGCGACGCACGCCGGTCTGAACAGTTGGCGCGCGAGCTGCTGGGTGCCGAACCGCCGGCGGATGCGGCCGCGCGTTCGGAAGCGGTCACGCAGGCAGTGCTGGCGGAGGCCAATGACCGCCTGTTCGGAATATTTTTCTGGTTCGCACTGCTGGGACCCGCCGGTGCGGTGTTGTTTCGCAGCACCGATTTCCTGCGGCGTCTGCCTGCCGAGGAAGTCCGTTCCAGCGAATTTGTGGATGCCGTCACCCGCCTGTACGGGATACTGGCCTGGGTTCCCGCGCATCTCGCCGCCTTGGGTTATGCCTTAGCCGGCAGTTTTGAGGATGCGGTTTCGGACCTCAAGGCTTTTTACGCGAACTGCAGCGCGCACTTTTTCCAGGTGAACAACGACGTACTGGTGTGCGCGGGGCTTGGTGCACTGCGGGCCAGCGCTGAGGAGCCGGGCACCGGGCGGCTGCGCTCGGCCCTGTTGCTGGTGCGGCGCACGGTCATCATCTGGCTGGTGGTTTACGCACTCATAACGCTGTTTGGCTGGGCCTGGTGAGATTTTGTCTGGGTGTGCCCGACAAAGTGAAAGATCATGTTTTGCGTTCTTTCTTGATTCCCTCTCCCTGGGCGGGAGAGGGCGGGGGTGAGGGGGATCGTAGGTCTTTTTTAAACGTCTTATCAAATAATCCAAACACCTGGCGCAGAAAATCGTGGTCGCGTTTCGCATCGGCTTTCCGCCGAATTTCCGTTACAGGTTTATGGTTGCTTCTGCCGCTTACGGCGTCTGCGGCTATCACCGTCACCGGAGCCGACAGCCAGGCCATCACACTGGCCGCGCCGGCGCAACGCATCGTGAGTCTCGCGCCGGATCTCACCGAACTTGCGTATGCCGCGGGCGCCGGCGCGGATATGGTGGGTACCAGCAGCTACAGTAACTATCCTGCCGCCGCGGAAAAGCTGCCACGCATCGGTGATGCCTTTCGTGTGGACCTGGAACGGGTGGTGACGCTCCAACCGGACCTCATCCTTGCCTGGCAGGGCGGCACACCGGCCGCGGTGATTGAACGCCTGCGGGCACTCAAATTGCAGGTGCTGGTGATCGGTACCAGACGACTCACGGATATCGCACACAACCTGGAACTCATCGGCCAGGTCACCGGCCACGAGGCCGAGGCCCACGCCGCTGCGCAGAAATTCCTGGAAGGGCTCGCAACCTTACGCCGGCAATATGCGGGACGCGCGCCGGTGCGGGTGCTCTATGAGATTTCCAGCAGGCCGCTTTACACCGTCGGCGGCCGGCAGAGCATCAGCCGCATGATCGAGCTCTGCGGCGGCCGTAATATTTTCAGCGACTTGACGGTACTGGCCGCCCCCGTGAGTTTTGAAACCGTGCTGGCGCGTGATCCCCAGGCCGTGGTCACCGGCAGCGACAAAGGTGCGGCCACGCGGCTTAAGGAATGGCAACGCTGGCCGCTGGTGAGTGCAGTACGGAATAAGACACTATTCGTGATTTCCGGCGATTTGATTGCCCGTGCCACACCCAGGATTCTGCAAGGCGGCAAGCAACTGTGTGAGGATTTAGAGAAAGTGCGACAGCGCCACAAGAAGACTTCCGGCGAAACTTCAACCCAATGACCACAACCGAAGCTGCCCTTCAGAGCGCCCGGTAGTAGTCAGTCTGACTTCAATGAGGCGTACAACCGCGTCCCCGGACCGGACGGCAGCGCCCCAGTCTAAGGCGGCCCTGCCTGTTTGCTAAGCCATTGCTGGTATTAAGGTCAGCGGTCAATTATAATAGATTCACTATATTGACCCGGACCCAAGGGATGACATCCGACTTCGAAACAGTACATGCATTGCGGCGTGACGTCGCGCTTCAGATTGCGCGTCACACGCAGCGGCTCGGCATCAGTCAGCAAGCCGCCGCAAAGCAGCTGGATGTGCCGCAGCCTACACTCAGCAAGATCGTCAATGGGCACACCTCCGATGTTTCGCTTGAGCTGCTGCTGCGAATTGCAGTACGCGCTGGATTGCGCATTACGCTACAGACCGGACTTATCCCGCAGGAAGCCGGAGCTTTCGTTTCTGCCGGCCGGTCTTCATCGGCCCGGGCGATCCCGTCGAAAATCGCCTCCGGTAGTCATGCTTTGCTGAGAGAATCCCTCCGGGAACTGACTCCCGCGCATAGACTCGAGGCTTTTCTCGAGCACAATCAGTTGGTAAGCGAGTTGCGTGAGGCGGGTCGTGCGGCTCAAGCACCGCGCTTGCCGCATGCGTCGTTCAAGCGGTGAGAACACGTAAAGGCGGGCAGTCCGCCCTGTTACTCCTCGATGTGGTCGAGATTTTGCGACGCGAGAGGGTTGACTACGCGGTTATCGGCGCCTTCGCTCTTGCAGTACTTGGAGTGGTACGCGCGACCATGGATGTTGATGTTTTACTTTTTACTCAACCTGGCCGTCTGGCGAAGCTTGAAAAACCATTTAAACAGGCGGGCTTCAACACGGAGCTCCGCACCGCTGAGGCAGACGACCCGGTCTCCGGGATGCTCATCCTGAGTGATGGATTCGGCAATCACGTGGAGCTCCTGGGTGGTCTTCGCAACATGGATCCGGAGATCTTCTCCCGGACTCTGGAGGTCGAGTTCCGAAACGAGAGACTCCGCATCGTCGGACGCGAGGATTTCATTGCGATGAAGTGCTTCGCAGGCGGCCCGCAGGACCTCCTCGACGCCCAGTCGGCCTACCAGGCAGCCTCAGGTCCCCTTGATCTGGATCTACTGCGCACTGTAACCCGCCGATTCGGGCGCGAGGCCGCGGACAGACTCGAAGAGATCCTGGCCGGTTGACCCGCAGTCCACAGTGGTCCGGGCGCGGTGCAGGCGCTTTTCCTGCCGCGTGCGCGGATTCACCGCCCGATACTATGGTGTTTTGCCCCTGATATTTCATACCGCCTCTGTTGCATGGGATAACTTAGCAACGGTAGGCGCATTACCGTCCGCACAAAATCAGCCAAGTGTTTGATCGGCCATAAGATTTGTCCGTTTGACAGCTGCCCGCACACGCCGGATGATTCCGTTACCGCCCCAGTTTTGGGGCAGAATAGTAGTTAGACACTCATGGCCGCAAAATCCACAAGAACCGTGAAACACACAGAGCCAAGTCCTAGCAGGGCCAAGCTCGTTGAGGCCATTAACACACCACTAGGCTTTTTCGTGCTTGCGTTACTCATCGTTGAGGCATTTCTCGCTACGGTTTTGCTTGGCGCGGAGCTGCCAGCCGATCAGAAATTTACCTGTGTGCTGATAGGCGTGGGCCTGTTCATATTCGTGGTGGCAGTTGTCGGCATTTTTGTGTGGTTTAAGCCACTTCACTCGGACAGCTGCTTCCACCACCCACATAATAATAGGGGACAGACCACGGTTTCTCAACGAAGGGAAGCCGCCAATCATCGAGTAGCAAATAAACCGTGGCCTGTCCCCTATTATTTTCAGCTCGGCATTCAGCGATCTGCGTGGACCAGCTTCGGAATCTTCTTGACTGTGGTTTTCAAGGTCTGTTCTGCGCGCCAAAGGTCATACTGGGTCTGCATGTTGAGCCAGATCTCAGCCCCCGTGTTCAACCACTTGCCCAGCCGCACCGCCATCTCTGCACTGACTGCGGACTTGCCGTTCAGCACCCGCGATAACGCGACGCGGGTTACACCCAATGCCTTCGCAGCATCGGTAACGGTCACCTCGCCCGTCGAAAATACCCCATCCCTCAGGACTTCGCCGGGATGAGCAGGCTTGTGCATACGAATCATAGTCAGATTTCCTAGTGGTAGTCTTGGTAATCCACCAAGACAGCATTTTGCCCTTCAAATAAAAACGTCAATCGCCAATTACCGTTCACTGTGACCGATCAATGCCCTGCCAGGGTGCCTGTCAGTCGATGTAATCGCCATCCGGGGAGATTCATGCTTTGAGGGTTCACAGAAGCCTCGAGAGCCGTCAATTGCAGCCGAAGACGCTTGGCATGAGCAGGTTGAATACCTGCCTTGTTGCCCGTTCGGAAGAATGCCTCCAGTCCCTTGTGACGGAATGTCTTGATCACCCGAGGAGTGTATAGCTATGCTATACGCCCGTCAAGTAGCATCGCTTACCGGCTTTAAACGAAAATAAGACTGGACGACCGCGTTTCGCCGTAAGCAGACGTTGAGTGAACGCCAGATCGATAAGCTAATTCTTTTTGCGCTCATGTTTCCAGAGCACTTCCGAGCCGCTGTTTTGTCGCGCAACGACACGCGCTATCACGAACAACAAATCCGATAGCCGGTTCAAGTATTTAATGCTCTCTGGATTCTGGGGGTGTTGCTTGTGCAGCGTCCAGGCGCGGCGCTCGGCACGCCGGCAGACGGTGCGGGTCAAGTGACACAGCGCTGCGGCACGGCTGCCGCCTGGCAGGATGAATTCCTTCAAGGGCGGCAGAGTTTCATTGAACCTGTCGAGGGTATCTTCAAGACGCTGCACGTGCTCCGCAGTGATGGCAGTATACCCCGGCAGACAGAATTCGCTGCCCAAATCAAAAAGTTCGTGCTGGATGGGTTGCAGCACGTCTGCAATGTCAGGCGGTAATTTTTCCGCTAGCAATAGGCCCAAAACACTGTTTAATTCGTCCAGTGTGCCGTAGGCCTCCACGCGGGCATCGTCTTTCGCCACGCGCGTACCATCCCCGAGGCCGGTGGTGCCGTCATCGCCGGTGCGGGTGTAAATTTTGGACAGCCGGTTACCCATGGGCTTCATCATCCGGAATCGTTTTCATGATAAACCTTGCTAGGGGTTTATTCACGAGCAGAAGGAATGAGCCCAACGATGCTTGCAGGATCGCCCAGATGATGAGTTGGTATATCACACCAATGAGTAGCGATTCGAAATACTTCAGTGGGCCAACAGCAAGCAGGAAAGCTATTAAAACCATAATCAGGCATATACACGCGAATGCAAGATTCACAACTGCGTAAGCACGTATCAAAATCCTAATTTGCGTGTTTAATTTCATTGATGTCCTACCATGTTTTCAGTCGAAGCCTTTTCTCAATAGTAACGGAAATAAAGTCAGGTCTGGCATTTCGGACAGTAATAGGTACTGCGCTGGCCGGTGACGCGCGCAGCGATAGCATTTCCGCAGCGTATGCAGGGCTTGCCTGCGCGGCCATAGACCCGCAAGTGCTGCCGGAAATAGCCGGGTTCACCGTCCGCGCGACTGAAATCCCGCAGCGTGGTGCCGCCGGCTTGGATGGCGGCATTGAGAACTTTCCGGATCGCCTTTGCGAGAGCCTGATACCTTTCCCGCGAAACTTTTCCGGCGGCGCGCTGCGGATGGATGCGCGCCAGAAACAGGGCTTCGCTGGCGTAGATGTTGCCGACGCCCACCACGATGTGGCTGTTCATGATGAAGTTCTTGATGGCCACTTTGCGTCTACGGGCTTTGGCAAACAGATAATCGCCGTCAAAATTGTCACCCAAGGGTTCCGGGCCCAGCATTCGCAACAGCTTGTGGCGTCCGGGATCGCTCGTGGTCCAGAGCAGCGTGCCGAAACGGCGCGGATCCCGCAGCCGCAACGCGCGGCCGCTGTCCAGCACAATGTCCAGGTGATCATGTTTTTCCGCCGGCGTGTCCGCCGGCAACACCCGCAAGCTGCCGGACATGCCGAGATGCAGGAGCGCGGTGCCCGCGGGAGTATGCAGCAACAGATATTTTCCGCGGCGGGTGACGGATTCGATGCGCTGCCCCGGCAGGGTTTCGATCAGCGCACGCGGTACCGGCCAGCGCAGGCGTTTGTCACGCACCACCACCGCACTGACCGTGCGGTTGAGAAGATGCGGCTCAATTCCGCGGCGCGCGGTTTCCACTTCCGGCAGTTCGGGCACGCGGTGTTGCCTTATAGAGGTACGGGCAGATGAATGCCCAACGGCCATTAGTTTAATGGACAGGGCTGCCTGCTGGCTGATGACGGGGCAACTTAGCAGGTTTGTTCGCGGGGGTGGAAGATGTGTTACTGGATTTCAGCTCCAGCAAGCCGGGGCGCTGCCCGCTATCGAGTTCGTATTCCAAGCCGAGATCCGGGCGGGCGAGTATCAGAAAATCGGGGTCCTGGAGGATGGCGAAACGCAACGGTTGGCGGTTGCCCGCCAGTTCAATGGCCACCTCGCCTTGTGATTTGCCGGTACCTATTTTGGCCGTGCCGATGGCTTGGGTGTTTTTCCAGTTGTCCACCAGGGTCTGGATGGCATCGGAGGAAATGGCCGGATTCGCAGGCGCCAGTTGCCATTTGCCATTCTTGAGCGTCAAAGTCGTATTCGGCAATTGCAGGCCGATAACGTGTGCGCCTTCCGGCAGCAAGCGTTTGCTGGCCCACCACAGGGGCGTGTGGTTGCTGCGGTAGTACAGCAGACTGTCGGTCAAAAGTACGGTGTCGCCGCTTTTTACGTAACGATTGTTGTGGATGGGCTCCGTATCACCGAAATCGAATTCGGTGGTGTCCAGCCATAAACGCAGACGCGGAGGATCAAGGCCGTATTTACCCAGGTTGGTCTGTATTGCCGGGAAACTGCTGCTGACATCCGTATGCAGGCTGCCCAGCAGGGCTTTCACCAAATATTGGTCTGCCCGAAGTTTCAGCGGTGCGGTCATTTGCCAGCCGCTGCCGGTGCGCGCCAGTTCCACGGCGGGCATACCGGTACGCTCAATCTTGATGGAGTTGATATCGGCGGCTTGAAGCGTCGTGAGAATGGCCGATGGCCTGGGTTTGTGGATACCCGGTTTGAAATATGCGAAAGCCGCCAGCACCGCAATGCCGACCAGCAGCACCAGGTTGAGCCACAAACGGGATTTCATGGTGTTTGCAGCAACTTCACGCGCGCCGCCGCCGCGCCCAGATGAGCAGTCCAGTGACGATCAGCAACAACGGCAGTGCAAACAGAAAGCCCAGGCTGATCAGAGCCTGGTCAGTATGAGACAAGGTCAAGGTCCTGTCCGGCGCAGACTCGGGATTGATGTTGATGAAGCTGTCATCGTGGGAAAGCCAATTGAGGATATTAAGACCGAGCACCAGGTTGCCGCCGTTATTAAGATAGGCGTTGGAAAGAAAATCCCCGTCGCCGGTTACGACGACACGCTGTTCCACACTTTTCTGATTCGATTCACTGGTTTTGTTTTTGTCATCCGCCGCAGTTTTAACTTCGCGTGTCAAACTTACGCCGATCGCCAGCGGCCCGGGTTTGTCGCCGTGTTTCGGGTCGTATTTGATTTCACCCTGCAATTTTCCGGTCGCCAGCCAGCTGTGCGGCAGGCTCTTGAGAAACGCCTGCGCCTGCCAGCCGCCGGTTGCACTCGTCTCGATGGCGGTGGCGCCGGCAAACAGGGTGGCGGTGTTGAAGTCCCGGGTGATGGCATTGTAAGGCTCGTATTTGGCCACCAGGATGACGCTGGGGTTGGTGATACCGTAGAGCTGTGAATCCGGATCAACAATCGTACCTTTGTCAAAAGTGATGCCGAGTCCCTGAGCCAGCGGCTCGAGGCCGTAGAGCGGTCCCGGATCGCCCAGCCACAAAAGGTTGCCGCCGCGTTTCACGTAGCCGCCGATGATATTGACCACACCCGGCAGCAGATTGGCCTGGGGTCCGGCAATCACCAGCACCGCGGTATTGGTGGGGATGGTGGGGGTGGCGGCGAGGTTCAGGGTCTCGATCTTGAAACCCTTGTCCTGCAATTGCTTGCCGAAGTCGCCGAGATCGAAGTTGTGCTGGCCGAGGGGATCGCGCTCGCCATCACCGCTCAGAAACACCACGTAGCGATCCGCGGCACGCGCGATGCCTTCAATGGCATTGCTGACATTGACCTCGTTGATCTGTGTGACTTTCTGCGTGCGCCCCTGGTAACTGATGACCAGTTCACCGTCAGCGGTGATGCCCTGGCTGCGGGTTTCCTGAGGATTGGTTTCTGGATTCACGAAACTCAAGCGGGTATTGGGTTTTACCTGCCGGTATTTATCCACGAAGCGGCGTATAGCGTCGCGCAAAGGCTGGTTGTCGCTCACGAACGCGGTAAAGCGGAGCGGATTCTTGAGGGTCCTCAGGAGTTGCACGCTCGCCGGAGAAAGGGAATTGCGATGGCCATAGGTCCAATCGGCTCGATACACGTAGCGGGTACTCAGCCAGGCGAGCAAACCGATGGTGACCAGAAACAGGATCACGAAGCTCCAGTTCTGGGCGCGGATTTGCAGACGGGATTTGCGGGTGACGCGCATGCTGGTTCAGTGTTGCAGACGATAAGCATCCAGCCGGCGGATGCTGAGTACCAGGAAAGTGATGATGAACAGTACGTAATACAGAACATCCGCGGTGTTGAAGGAGCCGCGTAGCAGCGAGGCATAATGATCCAGCAGCGAGAGATAATGGAACGTAGGACTGAAGCGTGCGTCGCCGCTGCCGGCCCAACTGATTATCCATAGCAACAGCAGTAAGCCGAAACTGCTGACCGCAGCCACCACTGGCTGCTTGGTGAGCGTGGACATGAAGAGTCCCGCGGCGGCAAAGGCACCGAGTACCAGTGCCAGTCCCAGCACGCCGGAAAACAGCTTGCCGTAATCAAGGTGCGTGCCGATCGCCAGCGACAGCGGCATGAGGGTAATAAGCCCCAGCATGATGAGCAGGAAAATCAACAGGCCGAGATATTTGCCCAGCACGATCTCGGTCATGTTCACCGGCGCCGACAATAGCAGGCTCAAGGTTCCGCTACGGCGTTCTTCGGCGACCAGCCGCATACTCATGATGGGCACCACTAGCAACATCACCACGCTGGCGGTGCTGAAAATCGGCGCCGCTATCGCGTCGGTCACGCCTGGGGCGCTGGCCATGCCGGCCAGCGTCGGCGCAAATTTTAGGAAGTTGTCCACTTGGACCAAAAACATCCAGGCAGTTATGAATTGAATTACCGCCAGCACGCACCAGGCAAGCGGCGACAGGAACAGGTGTCTGAGTTCGCGCCCGGCAATGGTGAAAACTATCATGCGGCGCGCTCCTGAAGCGGTGTCGCGCCGCCGGTTTCATCGGCTGTCGTCAGATCCACGAAAATTTGCTCCAGGGATTTATGTTCTGGAGTCAGTTCCAGAAGTCCCCAACCGCGTTTCAGCACTTCCGCCGCGACAATTTCGGCGGGGTTGCTGTCCGCGTTGAAATGTACACGCAGATGATGGTTGTCCAGCGGCTGAACATCATTCACGCCAGGCAAGGCTTTGATGACCGCCTGCTCCGGGGCCTGCCGACAGGCGAGCATCAAGCTGGTGGATTGCATGCGCTGCGTAAGACCGGTGAGAGTGTCATTGAATACCAGACGGCCTTTGTGAATGATCTGAACGCGGCTGCAGACCGTCTGCACTTCCGGCAGGATGTGAGTGGAGAGAATCACACCGTGTTCCTGGCCGAGTTCAACGATGAGCGCGCGGATTTCACGAATCTGTATGGGATCGAGCCCCACGGTGGGTTCATCGAGAATCACGACAGCGGGCGAATGGATGATGGCCTGCGCGATACCGACGCGTTGCCGATAGCCTTTGGAGAGATTGCCGATGAGCTTATGGCCCATGTCCTTTAGACCGCAGCGCTCCTTGGCAAGGTCGCGGGCTGCCTGCAACTTGCTTCGCGGCAGACGATTCAGAGCTGCGCAATAGGTCAGGTATTCATCTACCGTAAGATCGATATACAGTGGCGGCTGCTCCGGCAGATAACCGATGTTGGCCTTGGCGCGCTTTGGTTCGTCCAGAATATCAACGCCATTGATCAGAATCTGGCCGGTGCTGGGGGCGAGATTTCCCGACAAAATTTGCATGGTGGTGGATTTGCCGGCGCCGTTCGGTCCCAGGAAGCCCAGGATTTCGCCTTTGCGCAACTCGAAGTTAAGATTTTGCACCGCACAGTGATCGTCATAATAACGATACAAATTTTCGACTTTCACGAGCAGATCGTTGTTACTCATGACATAAATTACATGATCGGGTGGGTGGAAAATGCAACAGCGGATGTACCACGTTGATTATGCCGACGCCTTTAGTCGCGCCTCCGCCGGTAAAGTTCCCGTGTGCCGGCGCAGTTTTACGATCTTGGAACTCAATTGCAAGCCCGCAACTCCGTACACCGGCCCGTGGTGGACGACATATGGTTAAATCCTATAGAATGATTCGCTGATCTTTGCGCTTAATCCTGAGGTGATGCCATTGTTTTTGATTCACGGTTTCCTGGGACTGCCTGTCTGGGCCTTGTTTATCGTGGCTCCGGTCTTTATTCATCTCACGATCGTGGCGGTCACACTGTTCCTGCATCGTGATCAGACCCACCGTGGCCTGGAATTGCACCCGGTTGTCAGGCACTTCTTCCGCTTCTGGCTATGGTTGACCACCGGCATGGTGACACGCGAGTGGGTGGCAGTGCACCGCAAACACCATGCCCATTGTGAAACTGAAAACGATCCTCACAGCCCGCAAGTGAAAGGCCTGCTCAAAGTACTGCTGGAAGGTGCCGAGCTGTATCGCGAAGAAGCAAAACAACAGGACACGATAGCGAAATACGGCCGCGGCACCGTGGATGATTGGATGGAACGCCATCTCTATAGCCGGCACCCCATATTGGGGGTAAGCCTGATGCTTATCCTTGACGTGCTGCTCTTGGGTCTCCCGGGCATCACAATCTGGGCGGTACAGATGCTGGCCATTCCAGTGTTGGCCGCCGGTGTGGTCAACGGCGTGGGGCATTATTCCGGTTACCGGAATTTCGAATGCAAGGATGCCGCCACCAATGTACTCCCTTGGGGTTTTATAGTCGGCGGCGAGGAGCTGCATAATAATCATCACGCGTTTCCGAGTTCCGCAAAATTCGCCCAGCGGCCTTGGGAAGTGGACTTGGGCTGGTGGTATATCCGTGCCTTGGAATTCTTCCACCTCGCCACGGTGCGGCGGGTGGCGCCGGAACCCGTGATTTCAGCACGCGGGGGTCGTGTGGATTTAGGCACGGTGCAGGCGGTGATTGTCAATCGCATGCATGTGCTGCGTAACTACTGTCACGATGTTATCCGACCGGCGGTGGCAACGGAAAAACAGATAGCGGGTGCTGCGAGCCGTGGATTGTTTGCCAAGGCGCGCCGCTTGTTGACCCGCGATGAGACCTTGTTGGATGCGCGCAGCCGTATGTGTTTGCAGGAGACGCTGGCGCACAGCCCGACATTGCGTACCGTGTATGAATTCCGCCAGCGTCTGCAAGCGCTCTGGGAAAACAGCACGCTTTCCAATGAAAGGCTGCTACAACAGTTCAAGGACTGGTGCGCACAAGCGGAAGCTACCGGTATCGCCACCTTGCGGGAGTTTGCCCTGCAACTCAGGGGCTATACCCTGCAACCAGCCAGAGCATAACCAAACTGCAAACAAAAACCCCGCCGTACGGCGGGGTTTTTGTTTGTATCATGAGGTGGTTTGCAGTCGCGATTTCTACTTAATCTTCGTTTCCTTGTAGGTTACATGTTTGCGTGCCACCGGATCGAACTTCTGCACCTCCATCTTGTCCGGGTGCAGACGCCGGTTCTTGGTGGTTGTGTAATAGTGGCCGGTATCAGCGGTGGAAACCAGTTTGATCTTTTCGCGCATAGGTTAATCCTTAGAGCTTTTCGCCGTGGGCACGCAAGTCCGCAACCACCTGTTCAATGCCGAGTTTGTCGATAATGCGCATGCCTTTGGAGGAGACACGCAGGCGCACGAAGCGATGCTCGTTATCCAGCCAAAACCGGTGGGTATGCAGGTTCGGCAGAAACCGCCGGCGGGTTTTGTTGTTGGCGTGCGAGACCGTGTTCCCGGTGACTGGGCCCTTGCCCGTGACCTGACAGACTCTCGACATGGTGAAATCCTTCGGTTAAATAGCACGCGCTCTAACTGCGCGAAAGGGCGGGTATTTTAGCAGCCAGGCCCCATTTGGCAAGTCGCGGCCTTACAAAAAGCCGCGTTCCGCGAACGACTCTGCATCTCCGTCGCCCACCACGAAATGATCGAGCACCCGGATATCCACCAGGGCCAGGGCGTCTTTGAGGCGTCGGGTGAGCCGTCGGTCGGCATCGCTTGGTTCGGCTACGCCGCTCGGATGATTATGGGCAAATATCAGCGCTGCAGCATTGTGGGCCAGTGCCTTGCGCAGCACCTCCCGCGGGTGGACGCTGGCACCATCCAGGGTACCGTGGAACAGCTCCTCAAAAGCAATGACGCGGTGGCGATTATCCAGGTACAGACAACAGAATACCTCCTGGGGCAAATCCCGTAGACGGGTAATAAGGTAGCGTCGGGTGACCGCAGGATCCGTAAGCGGGCGGCCGCGTTGCAAGGCTTCCCCCAGGTGGCGGTGGGCCATTTCCAGCACTGCCTGCAGCTGGGCGTATTTGGCCGGACCCAGGCCCGTGGCTGCGCACACGCGGTTGCGTCCGGCGGCGAACAGACCCCGCAGCCCCCCGAATTCCGCGAGTAATTCTCTGGCCAGATCCACAGCGGTTTTGCCGCGGATACCCGTGCGCAAAAAAATGGCCAGGAGTTCCGCATCCGATAGGGCTTGGGGCCCCTGGGTCAGAAGCTTCTCCCGGGGCCGCTCGGCCAAAGGCCAGTCGTTGATCGCCATCCATAGCGCCTTTTGTGTACTAACACCGTTCAGAGTGTGCCTAAACGCGCCGGCCAGGTAAATGTAGGATGACAAAAGCAGCTTTTTTCAGATGTTGACTAGCGCATCTGTCAAGTCTTGACCAAGGGAAACCCGCCAGTACAATGGCGCTTCCTCGCTGGTCTGAAGGCAAGCGGCGAGGGGAAATTCCTTCAAATTCCGTTGACCCGCCATTAGTGACCTGTATAATGGTCGGTCTGCCTGGAGTATTTCCCAGGCCCGCTCTTTAACAGCATAATCAAGTAACTTGTGTGGGCGCTCGCGTCAGGGTTTGAGTATGCAAACCTTTGAAGACGATGAGTTGCTCAAAATCGAGAACAGTAGTTCAAAGATTTAGGGTTCAACTCGATGATCGCTAGTTTTACTAGCTTTAATTGAAGAGTTTGATCCTGGCTCAGATTGAACGCTGGTGGCATGCCTAACACATGCAAGTCGAACGGCAGCACAGTGTGTAGCAATACACATGGGTGGCGAGTGGCGGACGGGTGAGT
>DAHVFI010000008.1 GCA_027317045.1 Gammaproteobacteria bacterium | reverse complement strand
GGACTATGCCGTGCTCAGGGAACTGGAAAGCCAGACAGACGCCCAGCTGGCGCGCTGGCGAAGCGTTGAAAGCAACGGGTTGCCGGCCCTTAACCGGAATATACAGGCGCTCAAGTTGCCGGCAATCTATTTAAAGACGGAGTGAACCAAGCCGAAAGCAGAAATTTACTGACATGGCATTTCCACAATCGCGATAAGCCCGCCGCCGTCGCGATTAGATAAACTCAAGCCACCGCCATGCATCCTGGCAACACGGTCGGCGATGGTCAATCCCAGGCCGGCGCCGGTCTGATCGCCTGCGGCATAAGCGCATCCGTTATCATTGCGTTTGCATGCGCCCGGATGGATTATTTAATCCGGATATGCCAGTGTTACAAAACGTAATTGCGTCAACCTCAGGCCCGCACGCCCGTTTTTCTCAGTTATCAGGATGAATCAAGCATCGCCTGACCCATGGAAACAGGTTGTAACAAGTGGAGATTGTTATGAGCGAAATCAGGGTACTTGCACCGCTGGCCGTGCTATCGGTTGTGGCACTCATCGCCCTTTCGCCGATGCCAGCCCTGGCCGATCATGATCGTGGTTACGATCACGGGCGGCCCGGATGGGGCCGTGGCGATATCCGGTATTTCCCGAGGTACGATGCCGATATCTGGCATGGTGGCCGCTGGTACCACGGAGGGTACGGGGGCCGGTTCGGTTGGTGGTGGATTGTCGCCGGTACTTGGTATCTCTATCCAGGACCGATCTATCCCTATCCCAATCCGTACATCCCGCCGGTGGTCATGAATCCGTACCCAGCGGCCCCGGGTCCTGCTCCGACGGAGTACTGGTATTACTGCAGAGCCGCGAAAGGTTATTACCCTTATGTACCCACATGCCCGGGTGGCTGGGAAAAGGTACCGACCACCCCGCCGCCGGGCACGCCTCCCGGCTAAGTTTTATTGAAGGAGAAAGTCATGCCTATGCCTAAATCGTTGTTGGGAATCGCCGTGGTGGCGGCGCTGGTGGGATGCGCACAAGTTCCGGTGGCGCCGACCATCGCGATCATGCCGGCACCGGGAATGCCCTTCGAGGTGTTTGAAGCGGACAACAACATCTGCAGGCAGTACGCCCGAGAACAGCTGGGCGCGAATCCGAATCGAGTGGCCAATAATCAGGTGGTCGGAGGGGCAGTCGCCGGGGCCGTGATCGGTGCGGCCGCAGGCGCATTGCTGGGCGGCGGTCGTAACGGCGCGCAAGGCGGCGCCGCCACCGGCCTGCTGTTTGGTACCGCGGCCGGTGCGGGCGCCGCGGGGCAGACCAATATGACGATGCAGCAACGCTACAATATTGCTTATGCGCAGTGCATGTACGCCAAGGGCAATCAGGTGCCTGGCTATGCGGCGCCGAACTATGTGCCCCCCCCACCACCACCGTCCTCAGGGGAGTCGCCGCCACCTCCACCCCCGGGGCAACCACCACCGCCGCCGCCAACCTCAGGGAATCTTCCCGCCTGAGTAAAAGCGGCGAGCGTGTCCGATGATAGGCACCCTCGCAGGGCATGACTCATCACTGTCTATTTTTATAAACCATCGATGGCCCGCTGCGGTCGTGGTTATGCCGGCGGATCAATCAAAGCGCGGGGCGGACATCATCTTTTAAGGATTGGTCAAACACCCCAGGACGGGCTTCCGTGGTCGCAGAATTAATCAATAGCCAGGTTCGCCTGCAGGAACGCGATCATTTCACGCCAAGCGTGTTCCGCGGCTTGCGGTGCATAGTTGGCGCGCTCTTCACACAGGAAAGCGTGACCGGCACCGGGGTAGACAGCGAGGCTATAACGTTTTTTGGCGACAGACAGAGTCTCGACAATGCGTGCATGTTCCGTCGGCGGGATGCCCTGATCCTCGGCGCCGTATCCGAGAAGTATCGGCGCTTGCATCTTATGCGCTTCGCCGATGGGCGGCGTGCGGCCAAAACGGTCCGGACCCTGCGGCGCGATGCCGCCTCCGTAATATCCAACCGCCGCGTTGAGGCGACCCGAAAAACGGCAATTCGCCAAAAATGCGAGTCGCCCCCCCATGCAGAAACCGATGATTCCGAGCCGCTTGGATTCCACATTCCTATGGGCCGCGAGCCAGTCCAGTGACTGACTGATTTCCTGCAGTATCGGCTCATCACGCAGTGTCGGGATTTTAGCCATGACGGTATCCACATCGGTATAGCTGATGACCTCGCCATGAAAGATGTCTGGCGCCAATGCCACAAAACCGGCTTTCGCCAGGCGTTCGCACACGCCGCGGATATGGCCGGTGATGCCGTAGGCTTCCATCATGACCACCACTCCCGGGAAGCGGCCATGGCCCTGCGGATGCGCGGCATAGCCCTTTAAGGTTTCGCTGATTTGAGTGTTAGCCGGGTTGTTCATGGTTTTTCTCTTTGTAGAGACCAGGAAAAAAATCAACCGCCCTGCTGAAGTTTCGGTGCGGCGGGCGATGCTTCCAGCGAGCGCTTACCCAAGCGTTCGCTAAGGTGTTCCATGGCCACGTAGAATGCTGGCGTGATGTAGAGGGTGAGCGCCTGCGAGAAGATCAAGCCGCCCACCACCGCGATGCCGAGCGGGCGGCGGGATTCCGCACCCATGCCGCTGCCG
>DAHVFI010000002.1 GCA_027317045.1 Gammaproteobacteria bacterium | reverse complement strand
CGCCAGAGGTCTTGAACAGTGGTATGTGGGCCATACGGGCGAGTTGCGGGCTCACGGGCTTTCACTGGCGGGACTACGTCAGGATGCGGCACGTTTCGGTCCCATAGTTGCGCGTCAGTCCAGCGCCTTTCTGCAGGCCTGGCTGACCAATTTTTAGGTCTCCGCCGTCGTCATGTTCAGGCAGTGCGGATGATGATTTCCGGGACGATCTCGATCGCGGTCTTGAGGCTATTGGCAATGAAGCACTGTGCATGCGCGGTGTGCATGATTTGGCGGACGTTCTCTTCCCGCACTTCGCCCTTGACGACAACCCGTGGTTTCAGAATGATGCGGGTGATACGCACGGGTTTGTCATCCATCGGCATGAAACCCTCGGCCTGATCCCGGTACTCCACCACGTTCAGATGCGAGCGTGCAGCGATGGCCAGAAAGGAGAGCATCTGGCAGGATGCCGCCGCCATCAGCAGCAGTTGCTCGGGGTTAAGCAGTTCCGGCTTGCCGCGGAAGGCGGGATCTGAAGACATGGGCAGGGATTGTGTTACCGGCGGCGCCGTCAGCTGATGGCTGCGGTCATAGTTTTCGTAACCAGCAGCGGTGGAACCCCGCCATTCGCAGGTGGCAGCGTAATGGTGTATGGAATGGTCTGACATGTAAGCTCCTAACGTCCTGTGAATTTGCGAATTACCGGAAAGTAAAGCGCATAGGGCAGACAACGGAATAGTTTCAACAACAGCACGAAACGCCGTGGGAAGATGATTTCGAATTTCTGTTTCATGATGCCGCGATACAAGGCTTCCGTGGCAGCTTGCAGATTCATCAGAAACGGCATGGGCACCCGGTTTCCGGCGGTCATAGGCGTTTCCACGAAACCCGGGTTGCATACCGAAATCCTGATACCTTCACGTTCCAGATCGAAACGCAGGGATTCCGCAAGATTAATCAGCGCGGCTTTGGTGGGACCGTAAGCCGCCGCCCGCGGCACGCCGCGATAACCGGCGACACTCGCCACAATCACAATGTGCCCGGCATGGCGCCGCCGAAAAGCTGCAAGCACCGCGTCTATGCCATTCACCACGCCCAGGTAATTTACCCGCATGTGCGCGGCGAAGGTTTCGGCACGCAGGTTATCGAGCTTCACGAATTGGCCCATACCCGCATTCAGCACCACCAAGTCCAGCGGACCCAGTTCGGATTCGATACGCGCCGCCGTCTGGCGCATCGCCTCGAGGTCGCTCACATCCAGGGGATAGGCATACACGTTTCCCGCCGCCAGCCGCGCGGTTTCCTGCAGGGCTTCCGGCCGGCGTCCGGAAACAGCCACCTTCCAGCCCTCGCGTGCCAGCTTCAGGGTCAGTGCCTGACCGATGCCAGAGCCGCCCCCGGTGATCCAGGCAATACGCGCTAACTTCGTTTGCATCCTGCCATCCTTATGATGCGTAAGGGTAGGTGCGATTCTACCTTGAACCGGGAACACGCCTGCTTGCCGCACCCCGGTGGCTGCTATACCTTGTTGTTCCTGAGTGTCCTAGTTCCCAAGGTCCACGAGGGTCCCATGGAAAAAATCTGGCTCAAGGAATATCCCCAGGGCGTGCCCGCCGAGATCAATCCCGATGAGTATGCTTCCCTGAAAGCAATCCTCGAGGACAGTTGCCGCCAATATGCGGCGCTGCCGGCCTATTCCAACCTGGGCGCCAGCTTGAGCTACGCGGATTTGGATCGCCTGAGCCGTCGGTTCGGTGCCTGGCTGCAGAAAGTTGTGGGCCTCAAAAAGGGTGACCGGGTCGCCATCATGATGCCCAATCTGTTGCAATATCCGGTGGCGCTGTTCGGCATTCTGCGCTGCGGCATGGTGGCGGTGAACGTCAATCCGTTGTACACCGCGCGCGAACTAGAACATCAGCTGCAGGACTCCGGCACACGCGCCATCGTGATCGTGGAAAACTTTGCCGCTACCCTGCAGGAAGCGCTGCCCCATGTGGATGTAAAAATCATCGTCACTACGCAGATTGGCGATCTGCTGCCGTTCCCAAAATGCACGCTGGTGAATTTTGTGGTGAAGCGCGTGAAGAAGATGGTACCGGCCTGGCGGATCCCCGGCGCTGTTTCATTCCGCGCGGCGCTGGTACAAGGCGCGCAACATAAGCTGGATGACGTTGCAGTCGGCCATGAAGACATCGCTTTCCTGCAATATACCGGCGGCACTACCGGCGTCGCCAAGGGCGCGGAGCTCACCCATCGCAACATGGTGGCCAATGTGCTGCAGGCCTCCGCCTGGTTGGGTTCCCATCTCGAAGCCGGCAAAGAAATCGTCATCACAGCGCTGCCCCTGTATCACATCTTTTCTCTTACCGCCAATTGTTTGACCTTCATGAAGATCGGCGGACACAATGTGCTGATCACCAATCCGCGGGATATGCCGGGTTTCGTGAAGGAACTCGCTAAAGTGAAGTTCACCGGCATCACCGGTGTGAATACCCTGTTCAACGGCCTGTTGCACACCCCGGGATTCGAGCGCCTGGATTTTTCCGCGCTCAAGATTTCACTGGGCGGCGGTATGGCGGTGCAGCGCGCGGTTGCTGCTAAATGGAAGCAGGTCACCGGTATGCCGCTCGTCGAGGCCTATGGCCTCACGGAGACCGCGCCGGCCGCCTGCATCAATCCGCTGGACCTCAAAGATTACAACGGCAGCATCGGCCTGCCGATTCCGTCTACGGAAATTTCTATCCGCGATGATGATGGCAACGAACTCAAAGTCGGCGAGGTTGGCGAATTGTGTTTCAAGGGTCCGCAGGTGATGCGCGGCTATTGGAATCGCCCCGACGAGACCGCCAAGGTGCTGTCGGCCGACGGCTGGCTGCGCACCGGCGACGTGGGCCGCATAGATGCGCGCGGCTACGTGTACATCGTGGATCGCAAAAAGGACATGATCCTGGTATCGGGTTTCAACGTGTACCCCAACGAGGTCGAGGATGTGATGATGATGCACCCGGGCGTGCGCGAGGTGGCGGCCGTGGGTGTTTCAGACGAACATTCCGGCGAAGTGGTGAAATTGTTTGTGGTGAAGAAAGATCCCGCGCTTACCGTTGAAGCCCTCAAGGACTGGGCCCACCAGGAACTCACTGGTTACAAGCGGCCCAAGTACATCGAGTTCCGCGATGAACTACCCAAATCCAACGTGGGCAAGATCCTGCGGCGCGAATTGCGGGATGCGGAGTTGAAGAAACAACAGCACTAAGAGGGCGTGCAGGTTGGGATGAGCGAAACGAACCCCAACGATAACGATACTCAGGTGCTGAGGAGGCGCTCTTAAATACCCCGTGGATGACGCCGAGCCTCGCAGTTTGACGAAGACAAAGCCCGCCCCATCGGGGCGGGGCGAAGTCAGGACGACGAGCCGGCGCAGCGGCACAGGGAAGTGCCGTCTGCGCCGGCCTGAGTCAGGCGAGAAGCGAGGGAACGCGCCTGAAGTCGAATGTCTATCATTCGATTTCAGGCAAGCGCGGAATCCCCGGGGCGAGTTCCTTTGGGTACTTTCCTTGCTCGTCCAAGGAAAGTGCCACGCCCGCCGGTGCGGGAACCGGCACCAAATCCCGTGGTCAACGGCCGCAAAATTTTGCTTTCGGGATGGGTATTTTGGGAGTGGTAGCTCCGCCGCGATGAGCCGGAATCATGGCGCGGACCTGCGGTCCGCCGGCCACTCCCACAAACCCGGAGCGTGCAGCGTCACCGCGTTCCTCGCAATGGGGGGCTGCTGTGAATCCCGGCTGGAATCAGCGGTGATACGCCGGGCTCAATTCATGCACCGCCGCGATCATGGCGGCGGCATGTTCGAGTTTTACTCCCGGCGTAATGCCATGGCCAAGATTGAATACATGGCCGCTGCCCTTGCCGAAACTGTCCAACACCTTTTTCACCTCTTCGCGGATGCGTGCCGGCGGAGCATGCAGTGCGGCGGGGTCGAGATTGCCCTGCAAGGCCACTTGGCCGCCCACGCGCCGCCGGGCTTCGCCCAAATCCTGGGTCCAATCAATTCCGAGTGCATCCGCACCGCTTTGCCCCATGGATTCCAGCCATGCACCCCCACCCTTGGTAAACAGAATCACCGGCACCCGCCGGCCTTCGCTTTCGCGCTTTAATTGGCCAACGATGGTACTCATATAGTGCAGGGAAAATTCGCGGTAGGCGGAGCCGGTGAGTACACCACCCCAGGTATCGAATAGCATCAGCGCCTGGGCGCCGGCGGCGATTTGGGCGTTGAGATACAGAGCGATGCTGCGCGCCAGCAGCGCCAACAGTTGGTGCAAGCGGGCCGGTTCGGCATACAGCATGCTTTTAATGTGGGCGAATTCCTTGCTGGCTCCGCCCTCCACCATGTAGCAGGCCAGAGTCCAGGGGCTGCCGGTGAAGCCGATGAGCGGTACGCGCCCGGCCAGTTCGCTGCGGATAAGCCGCACCGCATCCAGCACATAAAGCAGATCCTGTTCGGGATCGGGCACGCCCAATTTGGTGACGGCGGCGGCATCGCGTACCGGCCGCTCGAAGCTCGGGCCTTCGCCTTCCACGAAGTGCAAGCCGAGGCCCATGGCGGCGGGAATGGTGAGGATGTCGGAGAACAGGATGGCCGCATCCAGCGCAAAGCGGTTCACAGGCTGTAAGCTGACTTCGCAGGCCAGCTCCGGTGTGCTCATGAGAGTGATGAAACTGCCGGCGCGGGCGCGGGTTTCGCGGTATTCCGGCAGATAACGGCCGGCTTGGCGCATGATCCATACGGGCGTGCGTGGCGTAGGTTCGCGCAGCAGCGCGCGCAACAGCAGATCATTCTTGAGCGGCGCGCTATTCACTTGGGAAAGATCGTCGCGATACTTCGTTGGATTTCTTCGGCGGCAGCATGCGGATCCGGCGCGCTGCGAATCGGGCGTCCCACCACGATGTAATCGGCGCCGTTGCGGAAGGCCTGTTCCACGGTCACGGTGCGTTTCTGATCGTCGTCCGGGCGGTTATCCACCGGGCGGATACCGGGAGTCACCACCAGTAGACGATGGTCAATGAAAGCGCGCAGTCGGGCCGCCTCCATGCCCGACGACACCACGCCGTCACAGCCCGCCTCCAGGGCGCGGCGTGCCCGTGACAGCACTAATTGCTCTACATCGCAGTGAAAACCCAGATCATCCAGATCGCCGCGATCCAGGCTGGTGAGCACCGTGACCGCCAGTATCTTAAGACCGCCCTTGGCCTGGGCCGCCGCTTCCATAATGGCTTGATTGCCATGCACGGTACAGAAAGTGGCGCCGCGCTGTGACAACTGACGTACTGCCGCCTGTACGGTAGCGGGGATGTCGAAGAACTTTAGATCCACGAACACTTTTTTTTGTTGCGCCACCAGCCAGTCCAGCAGTTCGAAGTAGCCGCCGGCCATGAACAGCTCAAGACCGATCTTGTAGAAGTTCACTGTTTCGCCCAATTGCGTCACTAATTGGCGCGCGCTGCCGGCATCCGGGACGTCCAGGGCGAAAATTAGCCGTTCGCGGCGTGGTATGGTGTTACTGGAAAGCATGGGGACATGATAACTAGCGCGGTTTGAATTCTGAAGATTCTATCACGCGGAATCCACATGCCCGGACAGGGCATCGCTTTGATCGGTGGCACGCCGGTAGGCACGCAAGGCATAACGATCCGTCATTCCGGCGATGTAGTCCGCAACCTTGCGGGCACGCTCGACGGCATTTTCGCGTATCTGATTTGCGCGCATGGTCACGGAAAGACTGTCGGGTATTTGTTCGGGATTATTGAAGTAGACACTGAACAGCTCGCGCACCATGTGCATGGCCTTATCCGCGGCGCGTCGCACCTGTGGGTGATGGTATAGCTGCGCACGCAGAAAGCGTGCGAGTGCCTGGTTTTTGGGGCCGATACCGTGGCTGAAATTGATCAGCGGTTGGGGGAGCGCGCGTACCGCCTCGATGCTGTCGGGTGCCGCCGCCGCGATATTGGCACGACTGCTCTCGATCAGGTCGGTGATTAGCCCATCAATCATGCGGCGCACGGTCTCGTGTATCAGTCGTCGTGTCGGAAGCCCGGGGTAGCGCTGAGTCACCTGGGTGTAGGGCTCGCGGAAAAGCTCGATTTCCATGAGCTGTTCCACACTGATCAGGCCGGCACGCAGGCCGTCATCCACATCGTGATTGTTGTAGGCAATCTCATCGGCGATGTTGGCGAGCTGGGCCTCGAGGCTGGGCTGCCGATGCTCGATAAACCGCCGGCCCAGGTCACCCAATTGTCTGGCATTAGTGAGGGAGCAGTGTTTGAGGATACCTTCGCGGGTCTCAAATGTGAGGTTAAGCCCTTGAAATCCCGCATATTTTTCTTCCAGCTGATCCACCACCCGCAAGGATTGGAGATTGTGCTCGAAGCCGCCGTACTCCCGCATGACGTCATTCAGGGCGTCCTGTCCTGCGTGCCCGAAAGGCGTGTGGCCAAGATCATGGGCGAGGGCGATGGCTTCCGTGAGGGCTTCGTTGAGACCGAGCGCCACCGCTACGCTGCGGGCGATCTGTGCGACTTCCAGGGAATGGGTGAGACGCGTGCGGTATAAGTCACCCTCGTCGTATACGAACACCTGGGTCTTATACATGAGCCGGCGGAAGGCGGTCGCATGGATGATGCGATCGCGATCGCGCTGATATTCACTGCGGTAGTGCGGCGGCGGCTCAGGGTAACGGCGCCCCCGGGAGGTGAAGTCATGGGCGGCGCAAGCCGCGAGCCATGGTGTTGCAGTCGAATTTTTCAAATAGGCTTACCGGCCAAGGTATCGCCCAGCAGTTGTGGATTGAAGTCTTCGCTGACCACTGCCTGGCCAATGCCTCTTGGCAGCACCAGGCGCAGCCGGCCTTTACGCACCTTTTTGTCGCGCCGCATGTGGTTGAGGAGCTGCATGGGTGTTAACGACGCAGGCGGTTTGCTGGGTAGCCCGGCACGCTCCAACAGCCGGCAGATACGCCGGTATTCGGAAGCCTTGAGCCAATCCATGCGCACCGCCATATCTGCCGCCATGCCGATACCGGCGGCTACGGCTTCACCATGCAACCATTCGCCATAACCCAGTGCGCTCTCGATGGCGTGGCCGAAAGTGTGCCCCAGATTAAGCAGCGCGCGCCGGCCCTGCTCATGTTCGTCTTCCGCGACGATAGCCGCCTTAATCTCGCAGGCGCGGAGAATGGCGTACTGGCAGGCTTCCGGGTTGAGCTCCAATATTTCCTGCACATGAGTTTCCAGCCATAGAAAAAAATCCTCATCGAGGATTAACCCGCATTTGATGACTTCCGCCAGGCCGGCACTTAACTCTTGTGGCGGCAGTGTTTTGAGTGCATTGGTGTCGGCGACCACTGCCAGCGGCTGGTGAAAGGCGCCAATCATGTTCTTGCCACGGCGATGGTTGATGGCGGTTTTGCCACCCACGGAGGAATCCACTTGCGCAAGCAGGGTGGTGGGCACCTGAATATAATTGATGCCACGCTGATAACAGGCAGCGGCAAAGCCGGTTAAGTCGCCCACCATGCCGCCGCCCAGAGCCAGCAGCACCGCATCGCGGCCGAATCCGCGTTTGAGCAGGAAACTGAAGATGCTGTCCAGACTGCGCCAATCTTTGTGCGCCTCCCCATGAGGCAGAATCAGATGACCTGGTGCGAACGCTGTCAGCGTGCGGCCGAGCTCTCGCAGATAGAGTGGCGCTACGTTATCGTCCGTGATGATGCATACGGCATTCTTCTGCAGGTATTCGGAAAACAGTTCCAGGCGGTCGTGCAGCCCTGCATTGATGTGAACAGGGTAGCTGCGGGTTCCGAGTCGCACAGTCAACGTGGCCATGACAGCACTCCCCTGCTCAGCAGATGTTACTTAACACGCCGGCGGTCTTTTCAAATTCCTGTTGGATGTGCTGAGCCAACTGCCTTACCCGCCCATGGTCAGTGATGACCGTGAGTTGAGCAATATTCTGGTAAAGAGGTTCGCGGACTGCGAACAGCTCCTGCAGCCGCGCCTCGCGATCGGGTGTTGTGAGCAGCGGGCGCCGCGGATTGTGCCCGGTGCGATCGGCCTGGGCATTGACGGAAGCCTTAAGGTAAATCACGAATCCGCGGGTCTGCAGGCACGCGCGATTGGCGGGATCCAGCACCGCGCCGCCGCCGGTGGCGAGCACAATATGCTGCCGTTGAGTGAGTTCCTCGATAACTTGCCGCTCGCGCCGGCGGAAACCCGCCTCGCCTTCTTTTTCGAATATCAGCGGGATGTCGGCGCCGGTGCGGCGTTCAATCTCCAGGTCAGTATCCAGAAATTCACGTCCCAGGAGGCGAGCGAGTGCACGTCCGATAGCGGTTTTCCCGGCCCCCATGGGGCCGATGAGGAACAGCCGGCTTACGTTAGTATTGCTGGGGCCATGGTGTGTCAAACAGCCCAATATCTCCTAAGGAACAGTGATGGCCGGGCTAAAGGTTATGAGACCACTTGACGATGTCGTTGTAATATAAAAAGTACCCGGCTGAGATATAGAAGGAGCATTTATACCGACACCATATCCTGCCGGGGATGATTTTGAAATACTCACATTAAGCATATCCATCCTCTCTCTCGGGGAAAAGCCACACGCTTGCGTGGTTACTCACCCAACATGGCGTTCTGCGTCATGATCTTGGGGGTGACAAATATCAGCAGTTCATCTTTGTTGTTGGTCACCTGGGTATTGCGGAACAACCAGCCGATGAGCGGGATGTCACCCAGTAACGGCACTTTGTTGACGGTGGAATTCTGGGTGGTTTCATAGATGCCGCCCAAGACCACCGTTTCACCGTCATCCACCAGCACCTGTGTCTTGACATTGCGGGTGTTGATGCTGGGCACGCTGCCACCGTTGCTGGTGGGTACAAACTGGCCGACCGTATCGTCATGCACTTCCAGGTCCATGATGATGCGATTGTCCGGTGTGATTTGTGGGGTCACATCCAGACTCAGCACAGCATT
>DAHVFI010000364.1 GCA_027317045.1 Gammaproteobacteria bacterium | reverse complement strand
CATGGGGCCGTCCGGGTCCGGCAAGACCACCCTCATGAACATCCTTGGTGGCCTGGACCGGCCCACCGCCGGTGAAGTCATCATTGACGGCCAGCCGATCCATACGCTGAGCGACAGCGCCCTGTCGGCATGGCGCGCGCGCCACGTGGGCTTCGTGTTCCAGCTGTATCACCTGCTGCCGGTGCTCAGCGCCGAACAGAATGTTGCCTTGCCGTTAATGCTCACCAAGCTCAGCGCAGCCGAGCGCAAAAAGCGCGCCATGGCGGCACTCACGCTGGTGGGCCTGGAGGATCGAGCCAAGCACAAACCGGCGGAACTCTCCGGCGGACAGGAGCAGCGCGTCGGCATCGCCCGCGCCATCGTCACCGATCCCACCATCCTGCTGTGCGACGAGCCCACCGGCGACCTGGACCGCAAGGCCGGCGACGAGATCCTGGAACTGCTGCAGCTCCTTAATAAGGAGCACGGCAAGACCATCATCATGGTGACCCACGATCCGCATGCCGCCGCCAAAGCGGAACGCACGCTGTTTATGAACAAGGGCGTGCTGGGCGAGGAACCCGAGGCCTAAGCACGTGTTCACGCTCATCTGGATGAACTTCAGACGCAACAAGGGACGTAAGCTCCTGACCCTGCTGTCGGTGATGATCGCCTTTCTGCTGTTTGGTGTCTTGATGGCGGTACGGCATGGGTTGACCTTCAGCGAAAATTCCGAGGCGGGTGCCCGACGCCTGCTGACGATCAACAAAGTGGTTCTGGCTGCACCCATGCCGGTGGCCTATGCAGAACGCATCGCCCAGGTGCCGGGCGTAAAAGCCATGACCTATTACGGGGCCATGATTGGCGCCTTTCAAAAAACCAGCAATGCCTTCGTGGTTGAGTCCGCACCTGCGCAGAGCCTGTTCCAGGTGTTTCCGGAGCTTTATGTACCGACAGCACAACGACAAAGCTGGCTGCAGGACCGTACCGGCGCTTTGGTGACGCCCAAGCTCATGCAGCGCTACGGCTGGAAGGTTGGTGAAGAGGTACCAATATTGACCAAGCTGAAACAGAAGGACGGCAGCACCACCTGGACAGTGACCATCGACGGCGTGATCACCGACCGGTCCGAGAACAATTCCGGCGCACAGGAGATGCTCATCCATTACAAATACTTCGATGAGACACGCGCGGTCGGCGAGGGCACCGTGAATCAGTTCGACGAACTGCTGGATAATCCGGATCAAGCCGGCACGGTGAGCCAGGCCATCGACACGTTGTTCACCAATGCCTCGCCGCAGACCCGCACGGGTCCGGAACAGGCGGTGGCTCGTAGCATATATGCCCAAGTTGGGAACATCGGTGCCATCATCACGGATGTGGCCATCGCTGTGTTCTTCAGCATGCTGCTGATCATCGGCGCCATCCTGCTGCATTCCGCCCGCGAGCGCTTGTCCGAATTTGGCCTGGTAAAAGCCCTGGGTTTCGGGAGCCGGACGGTGACGGGCGTAGTGTTAGGCGAGTCTCTTCTAACCTGCCTGGTCGGTGGTATCACGGGCATGATCTTCGCGTGGCTGTTGGTCGAAGCACTCCGGCAGACGGTGACTCAAGCGCTCCCCAGCTTCGAGATCACTGCGCTCTCGATCGCGGGAAGCATTGCCTTGATGGCACTGTTTGGCGTATTGGCGAGCCTGTTACCCATCCTGCAATTGGGGCGCATGTCGGTACGCGACGCGTTGGGGAGCGCCTGAGCATGAACGCAAGCGGTTGGTTGCGCGAGACGCGCTCGATTCTTCTGCTGGGATTTCGCAATGCGATCGTCCGTCCCATGCTGCCGGCGATTGTGATCATCGGTTTTATCGCCGTGGTGTTGGTGATGGTCAGCGTCCTGTCCATCGGTCATGGATTGAGCAACATGTACACCAATTCCGGATCGCAGGATGTGACGATCGTGATGTCGAGCGGAGCTTTCGCCGAAGGCGTGAGTCATCTCAGCGAAGCGGATATACAGGCACTGGGTTCCGAACCCGGTGTGGCGCAGGGCGCTCAAGGACCGGTGGTTTCCCCGGAACTGATCACCACCGTCGAAGTACCCAAGCGCGGCAGCGGTGTGGTAAGCAATGTGATCCTGCGTGGGGTGACTACAGACGCTTTCCAGGCGCATCCCAAGGTGCATGTGATTGCGGGGCGTATGTTCAGATCAGGCGTGCATGAAGTCATCGTGGGCCGGCAGGCGGAACGGGAATACCGGGATCTGAGTCTGGGTTCGAAGCTCCACTCCGGCAGCGACACCTGGACGGTGGTGGGCATCTTCGCAGCCGACGGCAGCATCCATGAGTCGGAGATCTGGACCGATGCAGAGGGGCTGCAGACCGCTTTTCACATGGGGAACAGTTATTCGTCGGCCTACATAAAATTGACTTCGCCTTCGGCCTATAAAACTTTCGTCGCGGCGGTTAATAAAGATCCTCGGTTGAATGTGCAGGTGGAGGCAGAGAAGAGCTACTACTCGAAATTTGGGTCCGGTGTCGGCCATATCATCAACTCGGCCGGTATTGCGATCGCCATCCTCATGGCGCTGGGCGCCGTCATCGGCGCCATCAACCTCATGTATACCCACCTGGCAGCGCGCAACAGGGAGATGGCCACACTGCGGGCAGTGGGTTTCCGGCGCATGTCGGTACTCTCGGCGGTGTTGCTTGAAGGTCTAGTGTTCGGGCTGATTGGCGGCGTCGTGGGCGGTGCCATCGCTTATTTCGTGTTCAACGGCTATCAGGCCGGCACCATGGTAGGCGGGACCACACAGGTGGATTTCCAGTTCGCCGTCACCGCCGGATTGCTTATGGCCGGGATCGCATTTGCCCTTTTCATGGGGTTCATAGGCGGGCTGTTCCCTGCCATCCGCGCCGCGCGCTTGTCGGTGGCGAAGGCTTTGAGAGAGACATGATATTCAGGCTGCGCAAAACTTCTTCAAGCGTCGCCAGCCACGAGAAACGGAATAAAAGCACCGAGAGAGTCTGACATGAATACTTTCACATTGATCTGGGGTGCCCTGAAACGCCGCAAAGCGCGCACCACCTTTACCTTCTTGTCGGTGGTGGTGGCCTTCATGCTGTTCTGCGTTCTGGCGGCGGTGCGTCAGGGCATGCTCGGGCAGCTGAAGATTTCCATCGCCGAACGCTTGGATACCTACAACAAGGTTTCCCAGGGTAATCCGATACCCCTGAGCTACTACGACAAGATTGCAGCAGTGCCGGGTGTGACGGCTGTGGTCTACTTCAACAGCTTCCGGGGATATTTCAAGGACGAAAAGAACAAATTCCAGGTCACACTCACCAATCCCGAACAACTTTTCAAGGTGTACCAGGAATTCAGCACGCCGCCGGCGCAGATGCAGGCCTGGCTAGCAGATCGGCAGGGTGCCGTCGCCGGCCCGCTACTGGTGAAACGCATGGGCTGGAAGATCGGCGACACCATACCGGTGCAGGGCGGACCGGCGCAGAAGGATGGCAGCAAGACCTGGTATTTCCATCTGGATGGGATTTATCACACAGATTTGCCTACAGCTTTCCAGAGTTTTTTCGTGGCCCACTACCAGTATTTCAACCAGGGCATCGCCAACGTCCAGAATCAGAATATCGTGGGCCAATACACCGAGCGCGTGGATGATCCGAGGAATTCCACGGAGATTTCGAATGCCATCGACAAGCTGTTTGAAAATTCCACGCCCCAGACACTCACCCAGACCCAGGTGGCTGAATCCATCAGCTTCATCAGACAGTTCGGAAACATCAGCGCCATGGTGATCTACGTGGGCATCGCGGTGTTCTTCAGCATGCTGCTTATCATCGGCAACACCATGGCCCAATCGGTGCACGAGCGCACTTCGGAGTTCGCCATGTTCCGGGCCTTGGGTTTCAAACGACCGTGGCTGGCTTGGCTGGTGATGCGAGAATCATTGATGCTTATCGTCACGGGCGGCGTCCTGGGTCTGATCCTGGGCTATGAAGTGACACATCTGCTGGCGCCTCATGTGGGGAATATCCTGCAGACTTTCGGCATGACCTGGAATGCAGCTGGGCTGGGCATAGTGATGAGCATCATTTTTGGATTTCTGGCGGGGCTTGTGCCCATGCAGCAAATCACCCGCCTGCAGGTGGCCGATGCTTTGAGGAGGGGGTAGCCATGGCAACAGGATTACGGCAGACATTTACCATCAGCGCCTGGAATCTGCGCAGCATGACAGGCCGGCTGCGGCCGTCGGCGGTGGCAGTGGCTGGATTCTTTGGTGTGGTGCTGGTGTTCGTGGCGGTGCTATCCATCCAGAAGGGATTCAGCGCCGTGATGACCAACAGTGGTTCGCCGGACGTGGCCTATATCAGCAGCAATAACAGCCAGATTGACGGCAACGCGCTTAAGGTGATCGCTCAGGCGCCGGGCGTGGCCCAGGGGTCCAACGGCCCGCTGGTAATGGGCGCACTGGGCGCCACGGCGCAGATTCCCACCCGCAGCAGCGGCATGCTGGGCAGCGTGAACATGCGCGGCGTGGGCGCCAACGTGACGGAAGTTTGGCCGGATTTCCACATCATCCAAGGCCGCATGTTCAAACCCGGCCTGGATGAAATCATCGTGGGGCGCCAGGCGGAGCGGCTGTTTCCGGGGTTGTCCATCGGCGATGTTTTCAAATGGAATCATCACGACTGGAAAGTGGTGGGCATCTTCGCCAAGGGCGGCGGGATCCGGGAATCGGAAATCTGGACGGATGTGAACCAGCTGCAGGCTGCCTACAACGCCACCAACCAGTACAGCATCGCTTACGCTCGCCTGATGTCCCCGGCCGCCTTTCCGGCCTTCAAGAAGGCACTGGAGCAAAATCCGCAGCTGAGCGTCACGGTGGTGCGGGAAAGTACCAGCTGGGCTCAAAACGCCGATGCCATCAAGGCTCCCATCTATCTCATCGGCGGGACCGTCACGCTGCTCATGGCCATCGGTGCCATCTTCGGCGCCATCAATATCATGTATTCCAACATCGCTAGCCGCATGGGCGACATAGCGACTCTGCGGGCGCTGGGCTTTGCCCGGCTTCCCATCCTGTTCGCGGTGGTGCTGGAAGGTGTGGTGCTGGGGCTGGTGGGCGGGGCGTCCGCCGCCTTGATCGCCTACCTCATCTTCAACAATTATCAGGCCAGCACCAACACCAACGGCGCCATGATGGCGTTCAGTTTCTCGGTGACGCCGGCGTTGATCGTGACCGCGCTGATCCTGGCGATCATCATGGGCTTCATCGGCGGTCTGTTCCCGGCGATCCGCGCCGCACGCCTGCCGGTGGCCACGGCCCTGCGGGAAACCTGACGCGTAATTAAAGCAAGTATTAACATTTCACCGTCAATTCCAGCCTGAGAGGCGTGTGTGTTCATTACCTCAGGGTCGATTCTTGGCATGGCCTGTGGGCTGCTACTGCTCGCGGGATGTGCTACCGCTAATTCGTCTGACAGACCATTGGTGGGCCCATCAGTCACAAAAGCAGCAAGTGGAAAAGCCAGCGAACAGTTGTGGGTTCTGGGCTCCGGCTGGCATACCGGGTTGATCCTTTCGCGCGCCGAATTGGGGCAGCCGCTCACCGCCCTGCTGCAACGTACGCCGGAGGCAAAGTTTTTCGTATTCGGCTGGGGTGACCGCCGCTATTACATGGCGGACAATCCCTCGGTGTTCATGGGGATTGCCGCATTGTTTCCCTCACAAAGCACGGTTCTGGTGCAGGCTTGTCAAAGCCCGCCGATTGCGTGCCTGCCCGAAGGTACCCGGCTGCGAATCCTGGCAGTTTCCGGCGGCGGGATGGCTAAGCTGGATGACTACCTGGTGCATTCCTTCCGGATGGACGCGCGCGGACAACCGCAGCCGCTGGGTCCCGGGCCTTTTTCTCACAGTGAATTCTTCGCCTCGGGACTTTCCTACGATGCTTTTTACACCTGCAACACCTGGACTGCCGAGGCCCTGCATGTTTCCGGTCTGCCGGTGTCTTACAGTGGGGTGATTTTTGCCGATCAGCTCTGGAGCCAATTGAAATAGCGCACAAATTGGACCCTGGACTCAGGGACGCAAAGAAAATCCCGGACAGACTGCGATGTATTTCTAGCTGACAGCAGTTACTTTGCCAGCATGCTTGTACCTGCCGGTGTCTCAAGTAATGCGGAAAACGCAATTGTTTTGACTCCCTTTCCCTGGGTGGGGGTGACTGCAGGGACGCAGAAGGTAGGGCAACGCACGGAGCAGTTACCGAGGGCGGGGTGAGGGTGATCGTATGCGACTTCCATCCGCATTTTGTATGAATTGTGGGAGCGGCGGTCTCCGCCGCGATGCGGCTGGAATCGCGGCCGGGACGACCGCTCCCACAACCGCTTTTCAGTTTCGTTTCTTGTAAACCAATCGGCAGCATGTGCAGACCACCAGCCGCTGCATGCTATAGTACGGTCCGTCGAGCTGGGGGTGCCCCGCGTGGGGCTGAGACAAGACCAAATGGCAGACGTCATTGGTTTGAACCCTTGGAAC
>DAHVFI010000361.1 GCA_027317045.1 Gammaproteobacteria bacterium | reverse complement strand
CTTCCGTCCCGGTCTGTTGCTCTTTTGTCTGGTAGGACGCCATGAAAGCGTCGACGATTTTCTGGCGCAGCGGTTCTTCATGCAGGGTGTCATCATTCTCGAGCCAGCCTTGAATCTCGAGTTTTAGGGCGAACTCCTTCTCCAGGGTCTCCATCAGCCCGGCGATGTTCCACTGCTCTTCCACGCTTTTAGGCGGGATGTAATCATTGATGACGCCATTGATCACATCGCTGTAAATGTTTCGGACCGTCGCGGCCACATCCGCGGCATGCAACAGCTCGTTACGCTGCTCGTAAATCACCTTGCGCTGGTCATTGGCCACGTCGTCGTATTCAAGCAGTTCCTTGCGGATATCGAAGTTATGGGCTTCCACCTTGCGCTGGGCATTTTCGATGGCCTTGGTCACCCATGGATGCTCGATAGCTTCGTCGCCCTGCACGCCGAAACGCTCCATGATGGCCTTGACCCGGTCACCCGCAAAAATACGCATCAAATTATCATCGAGTCCCAGATAAAAGCGGCTGGAACCCGGGTCACCCTGGCGGCCGGAACGCCCGCGCAACTGATTGTCTATGCGCCGTGACTCGTGACGTTCGCTGCCGATGATATGCAGCCCGCCCGCCGCCAATACCGCGTCGTGACGCTGCTGCCAAGCGGCGCGCACCCGTGTCCGTTCTGCGTCGCTGGTGTCTGGCGGGAGCGCCTTAAGCTCGGCCTCCAGGTTGCCGCCCAGCACGATGTCCGTGCCCCGACCGGCCATGTTGGTGGCGATAGTCACGGTACCCGGCCGGCCGGCCTGGGCAATAATGTGGGCTTCGCGTTCGTGCTGCTTGGCGTTCAGTACCTCATGCTGGATATTGTCTTTCTTGAGCAATCCGGCAAGGTACTCGGAGGTTTCTATGGATGCCGTGCCCACCAGCACCGGTTGGCCGCGGCCATGGGCGTCGCGGATGTCGCCGATTACCGCCTGAAACTTGCCTTTGGTGGAAAGGTACACATGATCGGGCATGTCATTGCGGATCATGGGCTTGTTGGTGGGAATCACCACTACCTCCAGACGATAGATCTCGTGAAATTCCGCCGCCTCGGTATCCGCCGTACCGGTCATGCCCGCGAGTTTCTTGTACAAACGGAAATAGTTCTGAAAGGTGATGGAAGCGAGCGTCTGGTTCTCGGCCTGGATCTTCACGCCTTCTTTGGCTTCAATAGCCTGGTGCAGGCCGTCGGACCAGCGGCGCCCGGGCATGGTGCGGCCGGTGAATTCGTCCACAATCACCACCTCGCCATCCTTGACGATATACTCCACCTCGCGGTGATACAGGGCATGTGCGCGCAATGCCGCGTTGATCTGATGCATGAGCACGATGTTGGCGGCGTCATACAACGAATCGCCGGCTTTGAGCAGCCCGGCCTTGGTGAGCATTTCCTCGATGCGCTCGTGGCCAACTTCGGTGAGGTAAACCTGCTTGGTTTTTTCATCCACGCTGTAATCACCGGGGCCTTCCTCTTCCTCCTGTTTGGTCAAGTGCGGCACCAGCGTGTTGACCTTGCGATGCAACTCGGTATTGTCATCGATTGCACCGGAAATGATGAGTGGAGTACGCGCCTCATCAATCAGGATTGAGTCGACTTCGTCAACGATTGCATAATACAACTCGCGTTGCGCCTTATCCTCGAGGCGGAACGCCATGTTGTCGCGCAGGTAATCAAAACCGAATTCATTATTGGTGCCGTAGGTGATATCGGAACCGTAGGCTGAACGTTTGATGGCCGCATCCTGCCCCACCAGGATCACGCCCACCGTCATGCCTAACGCCGCATACACCGGCCGCATCCAGTCGGCGTCACGTTGCGCCAGATAATCGTTCACGGTTACCACGTGCACCCCATGAGCGGGAATGGCGTTGAGATATACCGCCAGGGTTGCCACCAGTGTCTTACCTTCGCCGGTTCGCATCTCGGCGATCTTGCCGCGATGCAGCGTCATGCCGCCGATGAGCTGCACGTCAAAGTGGCGCATACCCAAATTGCGCCGTGCGGCCTCGCGTACCGCCGCGAAAGCCTCGGGCAGCAAATCGTCGAGGCTTTCGCCTTTGGCATAGCGTTCGCGAAATTCTACGGTCTTGGCCTTGAGGGCTTCGTCCGAAAGCGCCTGCATCTGCGGCTCCAGGCCGTTGATGCGTGCCACGTTACGCTGCATGCCGTGCAGCAACCGTTCATTGCGGCTGCCAAAAATTTTCTTTAGGAGATTGCCTGCCATTACATTATTCCAGTTTGCAGCACGAGTGATTATCCACACGTCAACCACAGCGGACCCCTGTGCCCTGCAAGCACGTGGGCGGGTATCAAGACGGTTCCGGTGGAGTCTGAAGCCGCGGACAAGGAACGGATGAGCCGGATCCCAAAAATCCCATGCTTTTCAAGAACTGCTGCGGTAATCCGAAAACTCGTTTCGAGATTGCCCGGCAAAGGTCATCAATGAGTGTTTTTGAGCGTCCTGTCAGTCCAGACTCCGGGGCATAGCGGCCAGCCGCACCCGCCCCGAAGCGTTCACAAACCGCGCCGGGTTGACCGGCTTGCCATTGTATAAGACTTCAAAGTGCACGTGAGGGCCTGTCGAACGGCCGGTGGAGCCCAATAGGGCGATTTCCTGGCCCTTCTTCACCACCTCACCCACCTTTACCAATATCTTTTCGCTGTGACCGTAAAGGGTTGCATAGCCATTGCCGTGGTCAATCTCCACCATGTTGCCGTAACCGGAACGCGGCCCGGCCCATGTGACCACGCCGGCCGCTGCCGCCTCCACCGGCTCGCCCTCGGGACCGGCGAAATCGATACCCGGGTGAAACGACAGCTCGCCGGTGAACGGATCGATGCGCATCCCGAATGGCGAGCTCTCATAGCCCTCTGTCACGGGTGGTCCGGAGGGCATGGCCAGCAACCGGACATTACGGTTCATTAACAGGCTTTCAAGCACCGTGAGCTGCTGTTCGCGGTTATTAATTTGCGCGGATAGCTGGCCGAGATTGCTGATGAAATCAGGCACTGCCACGTGTTGAACCGGATCATTGGTTTCGGGGCCGCCCTCGGCAGGCGGTTTGCTGAAATTGAATTCGCCGGGCTTCAGCCCCGCCATGCGGGTAAGCTGCTGACCCAGTGCATCCAGGCGGATGATGTGTGCTTGCAGCTCGCCCACTTTGGCGGATAAGGCATCAATATTCATCTGGGCGGCTTGTTTGGCGCCATCTATTTCCTGTGCCTGCCTAATAAACCGCGCTTTCCAGGCCTGGATACCTTCCGGCGGCCGGGAAAACCAGCTGGCAGCAACAAAACCCGCCAGGAACAGTGAGCCGCCTATCAGGATACCCAGGAGCGCTGTCGCGACCAGGGTCATGGGCCTGCTCAAATCCAGCTGGCGCAACTGACCATGTTTTATGAATAGAATACGGCTCATCCGCAACACTCCCCGTAGTCACCGAATACGCTAATGGCAGCACCAAAATTTCATTCTCTCAACGCACTGCTCACCAGCAATGGTTCCCAACTCAAACTGTTGACAGTCGAAGCTCAGCGCCTCGTTGGTCTGCGCGACGCAGTACGCCGCCAACTGCCGCCGGCGCTGGCAAGCCATTGCCTCGGTGCCGAACTGGAAGCTGGCACGCTGGTCATCTACATGGACAGCGCCGCCACAGCAACTCCAGTCCGTTACCAACACCGCGAGCTTCTGGAAAAGTTCGCCACTGACAATCTGCGTTGTGGCACGCTCCGAGTGCAGGTTCTGCCGGAACCGCCGGTGCCGCCCACAGCCAAAGCGATGGCGCAAACGTTGTCTAACGCAGTACGTCAGATTCTCGAAATCACTGCGGCGGAAATCGGTGAAGGGCCACTCAGACATTCACTTCAGCGTCTCGCCCGTAACCGCAATCCGCGGATTTAATATCCTTAGATTTGTAATTTAAGTTATAGTGAAATACTAAAGCGCGTGCACCGGCGTCATGTATGAAATGGGCGCCGCAGCCGCATCATCGAAGGTAACTTCTTCCCAGGATGCCCGTTTTGCCAAGAGCGCACGCAGCAGCGTATTGTTGAGCCCATGGCCCGATTTATAGGCACTGAAAGCGCCGATCAAGCTATGTCCGAGCAGATACAAATCGCCAATGGAATCAAGAATCTTGTGCTTGACAAACTCATCCTCGTAACGCAACCCATCCTCATTGAGAATCCTGTAATCGTCCAGCGCAATGGCGTTATCCAGTGATGCACCCAGAGTCAAATGCCGCTGACGCAGCATTTCGATGTCGCGCATGAAACCGAAAGTGCGAGCGCGGCTTACTTCCTTTACAAAGGAAGTGGTGGAAAAATCCACCGTGGTGCTCTGGGTATGCTTCTTGAAGATCGGATGATCAAAATCTATCTGGAAACTGACCTTGAAACCATCAAAGGGTTCGAAGCGCGCCCATTTGTCGCCCTCGCGCACTTCCAAGCTTTCGCGAATACGGATGAAGCGTTTATGGGCGTTTTGCTCTTCAATGCCCGCGGATTGCAAGAGGAATACAAACGGTCCGGCGCTGCCGTCCATGATCGGTACTTCGGCGGCGCTCAAATCCACGTGCGCATTGTCTATACCCAGCCCGGCGAACGCTGACAACAGATGCTCCACCGTCGACACGCGGATATCGCCGTTCACAAGGGTGGTGCCCAACGTGGTGTCGCCCACGTGTTCGGCGTTGGCGCGAATCTCGACGGGCTTTTCCAAATCCACTCGCCGGAAAATGATGCCGGTGTTGGGGGCCGCCGGACGTAGGGTCATATAGACCTTTTCACCCGTGTGCAAACCCACGCCGGTGGCGCGGATAGAGTTTTTGAGAGTACGCTGTTTCAACATGCCGTGGTGTTACCTGATTTTCTTGACAGGGACCCCGCATAAACCCGGTTTGCGCCGGGGCAAGGCGCTGCGTTCTTCGGGAAGCCACGGCATTAGGCCCACGGATCTCAGCCCGGTTTACGGCTTCGCGATCTGGTACGTTATCACAGGCCGCGCGGGCCTCACAAGGTTTCCCACACCCCCAGGATAGGCTCCAACCTGTTCAATCTGCCTGCCGCCGCAGGAAGGCCGGGATGTCCAGGTACTCCTGGCTCTGGGGGTCCAGATCATCCTTTTCACGCTGCCTTACATAGGCTGGCTTTTCCAGCTTCTTCCAGTCGGGGCGTTCATCTGTGCCGGTACGCGCCAAGGGCACCAGCTGGGGGGGCTGTACTGTCGGTTTCACCACCGGCGCCGACTGTAGTTGCGGCCGAGACAGGCCCGTAGCCACCACTGTAACGCGGATCTCATCACTCATGGATGGATCCAACACTGTGCCCACCTTGATGGAGGCGTCTTCCACCGCGTAGCTATGGGCAATATCCATGACCTCTTCGTACTCGCCCATGGTCAGATCCATACCGGCGGTGATATTGACTAGAATGCCCCGAGCCCCTTGCAGGTTGACATTTTCCAGCAGCGGACTCGTAACCGCAGCCTCGCTGGCCTTGCGTGCCCGACCTTCGCCACTTGCCTGACCCGTGCCCATCATGGCCATGCCCATCTCCGACATGACCGTGCGCACGTCGGCGAAATCCAGGTTCATAAGACCCGGCCGGGTGATGATGTCAGCGATACCGCGCACCGCACCGTGTAACACCTCGTTGGCTGCCTGAAAGGCTTGCAACATGGGGATATCACGGCCGAGCACTGCAGACAGCTTCTCGTTGGGAATTACGATGAGCGAATCCACATATTGGCTCAATTCAGCCAGCCCTTGCTCCGCAACCTTCATGCGTTTGCTGCCTTCGTGGGGAAAGGGTTTGGTCACCACCGCCACTACCAGCACGTCCAGTTCCTTCGCCACCTGCGCCACTACCGGCGTCGCCCCGGTGCCGGTGCCGCCACCCATGCCGGCAGTAATGAACACCATGTCGCTGCCGCGCAGGACTTCTTCCAGCCGGTCGCGGTCTTCCAGCGCAGCCTGTTTGCCGGTTTCCGGATTGGAGCCGGCGCCTAAACCGCGGGTGAGATTGCTGCCAATCTGTAGCGTCGTGCGTGCGTTGATTTTCTTCAACACCTGGGCATCGGTATTGATGGCGATAAAATCCACGCCCTCAATACCACTGGCCAGCATATGCTGCACGGCGTTACCGCCGCCGCCGCCCACGCCGATCACCTTGATAACGGCACTCTGATTAACGTCCTCTTCAATTGTCCAATTCATGTCCCGATCTCCTCTGCATGTTTACAATATCAAGCACAAATCAAAATGAACCCTGAAACCATTGCTTCATGCGCTGCCATACATCCTTCACATTCACGCTATTGTGGCCGCGACGCGCCACACCGTCCCGCGGCAGACTGTGCGCCCCGAACAGCAGTAAGCCCACGCCGGTGGCATGGATTGGATTACGCACGACGTCCACCAATCCGGTGACGTATTGCGGCACACCCAAACGCACGGGCGCGTGGAATACTTCCTCAGCCAGCTCCACAGCACCTTCCATCTTGGCGCTGCCGCCGGTGAGCACGATGCCGGCGGGCACCGCATCCTCGAAACCGCTGCGACGCATCTCCGCCTGGACAAGGCTGAAGAGTTCCTCGTAACGCGGTTCCACCACTTCCGCGAGGGTCTGACGCGCCAAGCGACGCGATGGTCGTTCGCCGACGCTCGGCACTTCGATGGTTTCATCGGCGCTCGCCAGTTGCGGCAGGGCACAGGCATATTTGATCTTGATTTCCTCGGCGTGATGCGTGGGAGTACGCAAGGCCACGGCGATATCGTTGGTAACCTGGTCGCCGGCAATCGGAATCACCGCCGTGTGGCGGATGGCGCCCTCGGTGAACACCGCAATGTCGGTGGTGCCGCCGCCCACATCCACCAGGCATACGCCCAGGTCTTTTTCATCCTCGTTGAGTACCGCGTAGCTGGAGGCGATCTGCTCCAGGATAATGTCATCTACCTTCAGGCCGCAGCGCTCCACGCAGCGCACGATGTTCTGGGCCGCGCTCATGGCGCCGGTCACGATGTGCACATGCACCTCCAGGCGCACGCCGGACATGCCGATGGGCTCACGGATACCGTCCTGGCCGTCAATCACGAAATCCTGGGGCAGAATGTGCAGAATCCTCTGATCCGCAGGAATGCTGACGGCGCGCGCGGCATCAATGACACGCTCCACGTCGCCGGCGGTCACTTCCTTGTCGCGGATGGCGACCACGCCGTGGGAATTGAGACTACGCACGTGACTCCCGGCTATGCCCGTATACACCGAATGAATCTGGCAGCCGGCCATGAGTTCGGCCTCCGCCACCGCACGCTGGATGGACTGCACCGTGGACTCAATGTTCACCACCACACCGCGCTTGAGTCCGCGCGACGGATGCGAACCGATGCCCACAATCTCAACAGCGCCGTCGGAGAGTATTTCACCGACGATGGCTACCACCTTGGAGGTACCCACATCCAGGCCCACGATCAACTGTTTGTCGGTCTTTCTAGACATTCGGTCCAACCTCTTTGCTATGCCCAACGGCGGGCGTCGTACATGCGTTCTGCGAACCATCCCTGGCGCGCCCACCAGCCCGCCCACCCATGGGCGTTCGCTCATCCGGGCCGGCATGCCGCTGGCACGCCGGCAGAATCCCCGGGCTCGCCCAACCCACGGCAAATCCGTTGGTGTAGCGCATGTCCACGTA
>DAHVFI010000005.1 GCA_027317045.1 Gammaproteobacteria bacterium | reverse complement strand
GGAAACTCTGATTAATTCGCACTGTCATAGCATACATCAATTATTTTGATGGAGAGATGAAGATGCGCGAGCAGCAAGCGACGTTTGCAGAAACCGGGTTTGAGCAGTATCGCAAGAGCACGCGACGTGAACAGTTTCTTGCCGAGATGGAACAGGTGGTGCCGTGGGTTGAGTTGTGTGCGCAGATCAAACCCCATTACCCCAAGGTCGACGGAGCGGGGCGGCCACCGGTGGGGCTGGAACGCATGCTGCGTATCTACTTTCTGCAACCGTGGTTCAACCTCTCAGATCCGGCGGTGGAAGAAGCCCTGTATGACTCGACTGCGATGCGGGCGTTCGTGGGGATTGATCTCGGGCGGGAGCCGGCCCCGGATGAGACCACGGTGTGCAAGTTCCGCCACCTGCTGGAGAAACACGCGCTGGGGGAAAAGGTGTTCCAGGCCGTGAATGCACACCTACAACAGCGCGGGCTCAAGGTATCGAGTGGCACCATTGTGGATGCCACGATCATCGGGGCCCCGACCTCAACCAAGAACCAGACCCGAGAACGTGATCCAGAGATGTGCCAGACCAAGAAAGGCAACCAGTATTATTTTGGAATGAAGGCGCATATCGGGGTGGACAGCAAACTCAAGCTGATTCACTCGGTATTTGTCACGCCGGCCAATATCCATGACTCCCAAGTTCTGCCCTACCTGCTGCATGGGAAGGAGACCCGGGTCTGGGGAGACAGCGCCTACAGCGGGCAGACGCAGGCCATTCGCGAGGCGGCCCCCTATGCCCAGGACTTCACCCATCACAAAGGTTGTCGTCATCGCGCACTCACCGAGATTGACCGGGAGCGCAACCGCACCAAATCCAAAGTCCGTGCCAAAGTCGAACATGCGTTCCGGGTGATGAAGTGCACCTTCGGTTTTGTGAAGGTGCGCTACCGAGGCTTGAGCAAGAATGCCCATCGGGTGTATATCACTTGCGCACTGACCAATCTCTATATGGCGCGACGAACCCTGCTGCGGATGGCGCCAGCCTAGACACCGAACAAATATGATGTCAGGCAGAATGAAATTCTAAACACGTCAATCCGCCAGCTCTCACTGTGCGGATACCAACCTGGGGCACATCTATGTTGTTGTTATTCACACTCAACCTAAAATCACGCAATTAATCAGGCCTTCCTTATAAATTATGACTGCTGCTGATCTGATGATATATGCCCGCTGGATAATTCCGGTGGAACCTGCAGGCGCGATTTATGAGCAACATGTACTGGTTATCCGTGATGGGCGCATTCTGGCGATCCTGCCCGCAGCCCAGGTGCATTCCAGGTTCCGAGCCAAAGAGAGCGTGGAACTTCCCGCGCATGTGCTGATTCCCGGTTTTATCAACGCGCATACGCACACGGCCATGATCTTGCTGCGCGGTTTGGCGGACGATCTGCCGCTGCTGCCGTGGCTGCAGCAGCATATCTGGCCGGCTGAAAGCCGCTGGCTAAGCCCGGAGTTCGTACGCGATGGCGGTGAATTGGCAATTGCCGAAATGCTGCGCAGCGGCACCACCTGCTTCAACGATATGTATTTTTTCCCGGAAATCACCGCCGAAGTCGTGCGGCATAGCGGCATACGTGCCTGCCTCGGAATGCTGGTGGTGGATTTCCCCAGCGCCTGGGGCAGCGGTCCGCGTGAATATCTCGCCAAGGGCACCGCCTTGCGCGACCAATATAAGGAAGACCCGCTGCTCAGTTTTGCCTTCGCGCCGCATGCGCCTTACACCCTGGCTGGCAACTGGCTCAAGGAAGTGCGTACACTCGCGGATGAACTTGAGGTGCCGGTGCACATGCACCTACATGAGACCGCCCATGAAATCGAGCAAAGCCTGCAGCAATACGGCAAGCGCCCCTTGGCACGGCTTGCGGAACTGGGGTTACTCACGCCGAATTTTATGGCTGTGCACATGACCCAGCTCACGGATGCCGAGATCGATGATCTGGTGCACTGCGGCGCGCACGTCGTTCATTGCCCCGAATCCAATCTGAAACTCGCCAGCGGCTTCTGCCCGGCCGCGAAACTGCTTGCCGCCGGCGTCAATGTATCCATCGGTACCGATAGCGCGGCCAGCAACAACGACCTGGACATGCTGGGGGAGATGCGCAGCGCCGCGCTCTTGGCCAAAGGTGTAGCCGCTGATGCCGCGGTGTTGCCCGCCGCCACTGCGCTGCGCATGGCCACGCTCAACGGCGCTCGCGCCCTGGGCCTCGAGCAAGAAACCGGTTCGCTGCTGCCCGGCAAATGGGCGGATATCACCGCCGTGGACCTCAGCGAACCCGAATGTCAACCGCTTTATAGCCCGCTCTCGCAGTTGGTGTACGCGGCCAGCCGGCGACAGGTGAGCGACGTATGGGTCGCTGGCCGGCATTTGCTGCGCGGCGGGCAACTGACGCGTCTTGATCTTGGCAATATCATGGAGCGCATACTACGCTGGCAACAGCGCATAGCCCCGGCTTCGGCGGAGATTATTCAGGCATGAGTCATCGCCACGCCAACATTGATACCCGGGAGATTTCAAAATTCGACGCGCTTGCCTCCCGCTGGTGGGATCCGACTGGGGAATTCCGCACGCTGCACCACATCAACCCGCTGCGGCTCGGATATATTGACAGCCGCGCGGGCTTGAAGAATAAACATGTCCTGGATATCGGCTGTGGCGGCGGCCTGTTGGCGGAAGCCATGGCGAGGTGCGGCGCCGAGGTCACCGGCATCGATATGGCCGAAGCCCCACTGCAGGTGGCACGATTGCATCTGAAAGAATCGGGTCTCAAGGTACATTATCAGCAGGTTGCCGCCGAAACCTTGACGGAAACCATGCCTGCTCACTTCGACACAGTAACGTGTATGGAGATGCTTGAACACGTTCCCGAGCCTGCTGCCATCGTCCAGGCATGCGCGGCATTGGTGAAACCCGGCGGCCATGTATTTTTTTCCACGCTGAATCGCAATGCGAAATCTTTTATGCTGGCGATCCTGGGCGCAGAATATCTATTGCGACTCATCCCGCGTGGCACCCATGAATACGCAAAATTCATCCGCCCTTCGGAGCTGGCTCAATGGGCACGGCATGCTGGTCTTGAACTTCGCGACAATACCGGCCTGCATTACCATCCGCTGACGCGGAATTATTGGTTGGGCGGCAATGTGGACGTGAACTACTTCATGCACTTCATCCGATCGAATTGAACCTTATGCCGCTGATACTTTTTGATCTCGATGGCACGCTTTTGGATACCGCCCCCGATCTCGGTACGGCCCTCAATACCCAACGTGCTGAACACAAACTGGCTCCACTCCCCCAGGAACGTATCCGACCGATTGTGTCCCATGGTTCGCCGGCATTACTCAAACTGGGATTTGGAATTGAGCCCAATGATTCCCGCTATGCTGGTATGCGCGCGCGTTTGCTGGAAATCTACCGCGGTTGTCTCAGTCAGGAAACGCGCTTGTTTCCCGGCATCGACACAGTCTTGCTGGATCTGGAGCGCCGCGGCTTGCGATGGGGCATCGTCACCAACAAACCGGGCGCACTGACTGAGCCGCTGCTTCAGGCATTCAATCTGAATCAGCGCGCCGCCTGTGTGGTGAGCGGTGATACCACGCCGCGCCGCAAACCCCACCCGGATCAATTGCTGCACGCCTGCGCGCTCACCAGTTGCAGCCCCGCGAACAGCATCTACGTCGGCGATGCACAACGGGATGTGGAAGCCGCCCATGCGGCCGGTATGCAGGCGCTGGTGGCGTTGTATGGTTATATTGATGTGAGCGAACGCCCCGCCGATTGGCAAGCGGATGGCTTGCTGGGGAAACCCGCCGAGCTTCTACCGTGGTTGAACACTCATGCCGCCGCATTTGACGCACAAAAGGCCGGTTGATGTCCACGGTACTTGGCATTACTGCACTGCTCATCGGTCTTATCCTTGGATACGTCCTCGCCATCCTGCGTGGGCAACGGGGTGTCAGCAAGCTGCAAATGGAGCTGGCGACGCTCAAGGCAAAAGCCGAAGCTGCAAATACCAGTCGCGAAGAACTGGAAAAGACCTTCAAGGCCCTGGCCGGCGATGTGCTGCGCAACAACAACCAATCGTTTCTGGAACTCGCCACTCAGAATCTGGGCAAGTACCAGCTGGAAGCCAGGGGCGAACTGGAAAAAAAGGAAAAGGCCTTTGCCGACTTGGTGAAACCCATCAACGAAGCCCTCAAGAAAACTGAAGAGCAGATTCATCAGATCGAGAAGGAACGCAAGGAAGCCTACGGCAACATCAGTCGCTATCTCACCAGCATGACGGAGACCCAGGCCCAGTTGCAGGCAGAAACACGCAACTTGGTGCAGGCGCTGCGCCGGCCGGAGGTGCGCGGTCAGTGGGGCGAAATGACTTTGAAACGCCTCGCGGAACTCGCCGGCATGGTGAACTACTGCGACTTCTTTGAACAAGATAGCCGCGATACCGATGCCGGCCGCCTGCGCCCGGACATGGTGGTGCGCATGCCCGATAAACGCGAACTGGTGGTGGATGCCAAGACGCCGTTGGATGCTTATCTCAGTGCGGTGGGCGCCAAAACCGATGAGGAGCGTCGGCAGTTTCTCCAGCAGCATGCCCGCAAAGTTCGCGAACGCATGCGCGAGCTGGCCAGCAAAGCGTACTGGACCCAGTACAAAAATTCCCCCGATTTCGTGGTGATGTTCGTTCCGGGTGAACAATTTCTGAGCGCTGCGCTTGATGAAGACCCGAAACTCATGGAAGACGCCTTCATCAACAAAGTGGTCCTGGCCACGCCCACCAGCCTCATCGCCCTGTTGCGTGCGGTGGCCTTCGGTTGGCGGCAGCAGGCCGTGGCTGAGAACGCAGAGCAAATCCGCGAGCTGGGAGAAGAGCTCTACAGGCGCCTGGCCACGTTCAACGAACACCTGGGCCGTGTCGGCCGCGCCTTGGGGCAAAGCGTGGAACATTACAACAAAGCCGTCGGTTCCCTGGAGCGCCAGGTATTGCCGGGTGCGCGGCGGTTCCCGGAAATGGGCATACACGAAAAGAAACCCTTGCCGGAACTGGAACAGCTGGACGTAACGCCCCGCAGCGCGGGTGATGATGCTCCAGACGATTTTGGAACATGAATTTATCTGATCCGGCGCGACAGAAACTCACCGCCGCTCCTTCCGACCTGCGTTTTGCCGTACTGTTTGCATCCCGCGAACAGCGCGAGGCGCTCACGGCCCTATTTGCCGTTTATCTGGAAATCCGCGAAATCCCGCAAGAATGCAACGACTCAAACGTGGCACTGGCAAAGCTCGGTTGGTGGCAGGAGGAAATTGGATTATTCATGCAAAACAAGCCACGCCACCCGCTCTCAATAAACTTACTACGCTTCAGGAATACACAGCCGCTACCCTCCCAGCCATTCTTGGATATCATCGGAAGCGTACACACGGATATCGCCAAACCCTGGTTTCCACACTTCGAGGACGTGGAGCGCTATTGCCAACGTCGTGGCGGCGCGTTGCTGGAACTGGCGGCATTGCTTGCTGGCGCGCAACAAGCATCCACCCTGGATGCGGCACGCCAGCTTGGGCTGGCCTGGCAGTTGGCAGAGATTGCCCTGACCGGCATGGAGCACGCCCAACACGGCCGCATCTACTTTGCTGCCGATGATCTGCGCAAGCACGGCGTGGACCGGCATATCGTGGGCGACGCCCATACCGATACTGGTATCAGGACATTATTGGCTGACTATGCACAGCGTGCCCGCGCATTCAGGGATACCGCCATGGCAGATTTGTCCACGGAGAGGCAAACCCTCAGCAGCAGCTTGGTATTGAACGGATTGGCCCAGGCGCGGCTGAGAAAATTCGCCCGGCTGGATTACAACCCCGGCGTAGCGCCGTTAGAATTGCGCCCCTTGGTGGCGCTGCATACAGCCTGGCACAGCGCCCGCAACGCCACCCATTAGCTACTTTCCGAGGATTCCATAGCATCATGACCCGATGTCCCGCTGATTATTCCCCACCGAAGGACCTGCTCAAGAATCGCGTGATGCTCGTCACCGGCGCGGGTGACGGGATCGGCCGTGCCGTATCCAAAGGTCTGGCCGCTCACGGTGCCAGCGTGATTCTGCTGGGCAAGACCATCAAGAAACTGGAAAGCGTGTACGACGAAATCATGCAAGCCGGCGGACCGCTGCCCGGCATCTATCCCATGGATCTCATGGGCGCAAAATACCAGGATTATGAAGATTTGGTGGGCGTCCTGGACAAAGAATACGGCCGGCTCGATGGCCTGCTGCACAACGCCGGCATCCTCGGCGAGCGCGCGCCCATCGAGCACCACGAAATCCATATCTGGCAACAGGTCCTGCAGGTAAATCTCACCGCCTCTTTTGCGCTTACCAAAGCTTGTCTGGAACTCTTGTACAAATCACCCGATGCCTCGGTGGTATTCACCGGCAGCAGCGTCGGCCGCAAGCCGCGCGCTTACTGGGGCGCCTACGCGGTATCGAAAGCCGGCATCGAAGCGTTGTCGGCGATGTTAGCCGATGAAACCGAATTCCGCGGGACTTTGCGGGTGAACTCCATCAATCCGGGCTCGGTGCGTACCGAAATGCGACGCCAGGCATCCCCCGCCGAAGACCGTGAAAAACTGCCCACGCCGGAACAGATTTTGCCGGCCTATCTCTATCTATTCGGCCCCGACAGCAAAGGCGTGACCGGGCAGCAGTTTGATGCGCAGCTTTGAGACCGTGGAACACGCTGCGCTATTCTGCCTTACGTGTTTTGCGGCGAACGTGAAAACGGTGCCGATGGGGGCTCGCAGGTGCGGCGGTTTTGACCTCAACGGGCAAGTCAGCTGCTGTCATCAGCTCTACCAGTTCGCCTTCCGTGGCATCCCGCCAGGCGCCACGCGGTAATTGGCGCGGCAGGCTGATGGCGCCGTAACGGATACGGATCAGGCGGCTGACGGTGACCCCCACGGCTTCCCACAGGCGGCGCACTTCCCGGTTGCGGCCTTCCTTGATTGTCACGTGATACCAGTGGTTGGCGCCCTCGCCGCCCGCTTCATGGATGGCGTCGAACTTTGCCATGCCGTCGTCCAGGCGCACGCCTGTCTTAAGTGCGGCCAGTTGCTCGTCCGTAATCTTGCCGAGCACGCGCACCGCGTATTCGCGTTCGATTTCATGTGAAGGATGCATGAGCCGGTTCGCCAGTTCACCGTCGGTGGTGAATAGCAGCAGGCCCGAGGTATTGGTGTCGAGGCGGCCCACCGACACCCAGCGGCTGCGGCGCAGGCGCGGCAAGGACTCGAATACCGTGGGCCGGCCTTCCGGATCCTTGCGGGTGGTAAGTTCGCCTTCCGGTTTGTGATACAGGATCACGCGCCGTTCATCGGGTGTTGCATGGATAAGTGTCTTGAGCAGCCGACCGTCCAGGGCGATGCGGTCCGTGGTGGTGATCCGGTCGCCCAATTGCGCAGTCCGGCCGTTGATGGTCAGGCGCCCGGCTTTGATCCAGCCTTCAATTTCACGCCGTGAGCCGAGCCCGGCGGCGGCCAGAAGTTTCTGGATGCGTTCCGGCGGACCGACGGGTGTTTTTATCTGTCGGGGTTTGATGGCCGCTCACCGTTCCGCTGGGTCTTGCGCCCGCAGGATGCCGTCGTCGCTATCCGTGGGAAAGGCATCGTCCAGGGCAGCGG
>DAHVFI010000353.1 GCA_027317045.1 Gammaproteobacteria bacterium | reverse complement strand
CCGGCGCGCACTGCGTAGATAGAGTCGAACGGGTCGCCGATGCGGAACAGATGATCGCCTTCGTGGTACGGTCCTTGGCGATCCACCAAGGCGTCCAAACGCTCCAGATCCTGGCCATACAATCCGCGTGGCAGGCACAGTTCCTGGAGTGAGCAGCTCATACACGCTTCCCGCAATCCGCGGGTTACTTCCACCGGTTGGGTTTTCACGGCCTTCCTTGTTAGCCACGAATTTAGGATGCTTAAGGATAACCCATCAGTGCCCCTCAATAAATGCTTCTATCCGTGGAGAAGAAGCCGCTTATTGTTACAAGACGCGCGAATACGTATCGGCAACCTTTTCCCTTGGCAGATGGGCGTCAAAGACCATGGCGAGCGCGCGGCGCAGGAACCGACCGCGCGGCAACACCTGCAATCTGTCCGCCTCCACCTGCACCAGCCTGTCGGCCTGCAACGGCATGAGCGCGATCAGCTCGCGTGCGAAATACTCGCGGAATACGATGTCATGGCGCCGCTCGATAGCGGAGAACGGCAGTTCCTCGTAGCACATCAGCCGACCGATGACGTCGGCCCGTACGCAATCGTCCTTGGTCATCAGATAGCCGCGCTCAATAGGCAAACGTCCCGAATCCAAAGCGGCGTAATATCCGTCCAGGGTCTTGGCATTCTGAGCATAGACATCGCCCACGTGACTGATGGCGGTCATGCCGAGACCCACCATATCCAGGCCCGCATGGGTAGAATAACCTTGGAAGTTGCGTTGCAGCGTGCCTCGGATACGCGCTTCCACCAGCTCGTCCTGCGGAAGAGCGAAATGATCCATGCCCATGTATTCGTAACCGCTCCCGGTAAGCACCTCTACCGCGCCCTGCAGCAATCGCAGCCGCAGCCCGGCATCCGGGAGTTCGCCGTTACGAATCCGCCGCTGGGCTTTGAAAAACTGCGGCAGATGCGCGTAACCGTACACTGCCACGCGATCCGGACGCGCTGCCGCCACTGCCTCCAGGGTTGCCGTGAACCCGGCCTCGGTCTGCCGCGGCAAGCCATAAATGAGATCCACCGACACCGAGCGGAAGCCGGCCTGGCGCGCCGCCCCAATCAGTGCCAGGCATTGCTCAGGATCCTGCACGCGGTTCACCGCCTGCTGCACCAAGGAATCAAAATCCTGGAAGCCAAAACTCACCCGGTTGAATCCCAGCTCGGCCAGCCATACCAGCCGTTCCGCACTCACGGTGCGTGGGTCTGCCTCCAAAGCAAACTCACGCGTGGCCTCCGTGCCGAAACTGAACGCCTCCCGCAAAGCCCCGAACAACGCGCTTAGTTGCGCGTCATCCAGATACGTGGGGGTGCCGCCGCCCAGATGCAATTGCCGCACCGGACGGTCATGGTCAAAGTGCTGCCCCTGCAGGTGGATCTCCCGGTGCAGGCGTTGCAGATACGCAGCAATGCGTTCCGGCCTGCGGGTAATGAGCCGGCTGCAACCGCAATAAAAACACGGGCTCTTGCAGAAGGGTAGGTGCACATACAACGACAGCGCGCTGGGGATGAAGTCTTCGTTGCTCCGCTTCACCGCGTGCCTGTACACCGCCTCGTCCACCGACGGCCCGAACTGCCGCGCCGTTGGATAGGAGGTATAACGCGGCCCTGCCACGTCGTACCGGCGTACCAGTGTGGGGTCGAAGCCGCCGGCGGCTATGGCATGTCGCGCTTGCATATATACCGGCGCAGACTAAGCCCGCGTGGCCTGCCTCGCCATGACGTGGATCAATTCACCGTTATTTTTTGCACGTGCTTGTGCTGATCCATGTCAATGCGACGGCCCGCACGGCGGTACATCATTTCAACTACACACCCCGGACCGCCATGAAACACATTTCCCGCTCAGCCCAACGACATCACCATATCGAAGTAAACCTCGACACGCTGCCACAGCTTTTCAACTCCATGGACCCCTCGCCGTTTTACCAGAAAGACCTTGACGCAAATGCTGAGGAATACATCGTGGACTGGGCGGAAGAATATCCACTCGATGAACCGATCAGTCTCACATTGCATCTGGAAAGCGGTCTTGATGAGGCCGCCACGGAGCTTGTCACCGAGGCCGTACACAACCACTTTGCCAACCAGGCACGGCTGGCGCGACTCGAATTCCGCCGGCTCATGCGCAAAGGCTGGCGCAGTCTGTTCATCGGTCTAGCGGCATTGGCTGTCACGGTTGTATTCTCAGAACTTCTGCAGCGCTACGGTGGAGCGCTGTCAATGGTCGCGAGAGAGAGTCTGCTGATCGGCGGCTGGGTGGCCATGTGGCGCCCCATGCAGATCTATTTATATGAGTGGTGGCCGCTGCAGCGCCGCCGGAGGATTTACAACAAGCTGGCACACATGTCGGTAGCGATCAAGACACGCGTGCCTCCCTTCCGCACAACCAGTCAACAATCAGTCCAGCCACCAGCGGATGAAAGAAATAGCCGAAGCAGCGGTGCGCATTAGGACCTTCTGCCGTGCCGTAACAACTGTGCACACCGACAGCGACGTCCTCGATATTCGAGAGCAACCCGAGTTTGCGCATGGCGCGAAAATCATTGGCCAGCCACCGGTCGGTGGCAATCACATCACCCGTGGCAGTCACGTTAATCCAGCGGCCGATGTTGTCCGGGTAGCGGCGAACCCCATGCTCTCCATGCCCAAGCAGCCGGCGCTGTATATAGAACATGCCGAGCGGGCTGCCCAGTGTGAGCAACAGTGGACAACGCCAGGGATTGCAGTCGCGGCGCGACAGTTCCCAGAGCGTGTCATAGGCGACCGCCGAACCCAGACTATGGCCCACCAGCATGATTTCTGCGCCCTGTTCAATCAACGGCGCCAGTGTTTCCTTGACCACCGCCCGCACCCGTGCGCCGACATTGTCGCGGTTATCGAAATAGCGGGCTGTGTCTGCGATGCGCGCCAGAATATCGGCATCGCCAAATACTCGCGCCAGCCATGGCAGCAGGTCGCCCAACGCATACATCAGACGCGTGCGCAACACCGTCCAGCGCGGCGGTTCAGGCGCGCAAAAGCGTTCGCCCTCGCCGCGCAACATATGCTCGACCCAGGGACGATCGATATCGATATCCGCGTAGCTGCCATAATAGATGTAATTCCATGCGGCCAAATGAAAGCGGTTATCCAGGGGCACCAATTCCTTTTCAGTCATACCCGCATGCAGCCCGCCACCCATGATGCATCGCCACAACAGCGACAGATGTTCAGCCGGCGGTGGTTTGGGGTTCATACCGGTTACAAACACTACATGACGAATTTTATGCATACGCGTACATCAGGAGCACCAGTGTAATGACCACTCTACCATCACAATCGCGCCACATGTCAGTGCTGATCGTGGGCTTTGGCCAAATGGGCCATGCCATGCGAGCACTGCTCAAACAACGCGTGCGCCTCAGCATCTGGCATGTGACACCCGATAAGCCACAGCCATCCCCGGCCATCCTCAAGGCTGTCGGGCAAGCCGAGATCATTATCTTGTGTGTGCCTACCATTGCTGTTGCTACGGTCCTGGCAGCTCTGCACGCACATTTGAGCAAGCGCGCCGTGGTTCTGAGCGTCGCCAAAGGCCTGGATAATTCCGGCAATACCGCTGCCGATATCTTGCAGGCACGACTGGGGGTGCGGGCACGTTGGGGTGTGCTCGGTGGACCGATGATCGCCAAAGAACTGCGTACCGGACGCTGTGGTTTCGCTGAACTCGGAAGCGGCAACCTTGCGAGCCTGCAGCAGGTCAATCGATTGTTTAGCGACACGCATTTGCATCTGACACCGAACCGTAACCCACGTGCGGTGTCCTGGTGTGGAGTACTCAAGAATGTATATGTGCCTTTGATCGGGCTCAGCGATGGCTTGGGTTGGGGTGATAACCTGCGCGGCCAGCTGATATGTGCTGCGCTCACCGAAATGAACAGACTGTTGCTGCGCTTTTGCGGTGTCCGTAATGCAGCCAATGGGTCCGCGGGCTTGGCGGATCTGGTCACCACCGCCACCAGCCGCAGTTCCCATCATCGGGCACTCGGCTTGCATGTGGCGCATGGTAGCCGACACATAACACAGGGCGAGGGCTCACACACGCTGCAGGTACTGATGCGCCATAGATCCACACCACCGTTACACAAGTTTCCGCTGTTGCATGTGGCGGCTACGCTCGTACACCGTCCGCAAAGCGCCCGCACCAGGCTCGTAGCCTGGATCGAAACCATCGGTTAGAGCTTGGGAGTACCTGGCGAACGAAAGCTGCGCTCGCGCTTGCGTTGACAGGGCTCGCAGCGCTTGGCGGTTGGATAAGCCCGCAAGCGCGCATACGGTATCGGCGCGCGGCAATCAATACACATGCCGTAATCACCGCTATGCATGCGCGCTATGGCTGCATTGATATCCTTGATCTCATCCGCATCGCGGTCAATCTCCGCGTGCCGCACATCCACCAGCAGATCGGCGAGCGCTTCCTCGCCGCTATCGGCAACCTCACCAGACAGCCTGCGATAATCCTCATTGTCTGAAGCCGCCAGCCCAGCTCGGATTTCCTCACGCATCACGCCGTAACGTGCTTGCATCTTGTGGAGCAATACCTGCCTTTGTCTATCATCCAGTTTATGCTTCATGGTTGTTCCTCGCCGGTAAACGGGCTGGCTAGACCCTCCAAACACCCTGCATGAAAGCAGACACCAGCACTGGCCGCCTTGATCTGTATCAGTTCCCACATAGAACGGCGCGGATTGATCCAGATCAGTGCCGCGGAGGTGCTGGGGGACTAGTTTAATACAAGGATTTTTACCGACTGAGGATAGTGCCATGGACTCCCCACAGCTGCTTTTCAGCACCGGCAAAATCGGTGGGTTGACCCTCAAAAACCGCCTGCTGATGGCGCCCATGGTGCGTAACTATGCGGATGAGCGCGGACGCCTGACGCCACGCTATCTGGCGCATATACAACGCATCGCGCAGGGCGGTGTCGGCGCCATGATCCTGGAAGCCAGTTTCGTAAGCCGTGACAGTCGTGGTTTCCGCAATGAGCTTGGGCTGCATGACGACAGCGTGATCCCCGGTCTGCGGCAGGCCGTTGAACTGGTGCATGCGGAAGGCGCGCGCCTTGGCATCCAGCTGTTCCATGCCGGCCGTCAGACCAGCATTCAGATCACCGGTGAGCAACCGGTTGCTCCCTCGGCAATGCCCTGTCCATTGATGAGCGAGCTGCCACGCGCGCTGGATCATACGGAAATACGCAAGCTGGTTGATGCCTTCGGCAGCGCCGCGGCCCGCGCGCAAGCTGCTGGTCTGGATTTTGTGGAAATTCATGCGGCCCATGGTTATCTCATCACCCAATTCCTGTCGCCTTTCAGCAACCGCCGCACTGATGGTTATGGCGGCAGCGTCGAACATCGGCGGCGTTTCCTCGCTGAGGTGATGTGCGCCGTGCGCGCACGCGTGGGCGAAGATTTCACCGTCACCATCCGGTTGTCAGCCGATGAGATGGTACCAGGCGGTCTAACGCCGACGGACACCGGGGAACTGGCAGCCTGGCTTGAGACCCGCGGCATCGCCGCGATACACGTCTCTGCCTGCAACTACGCTTCCTATACTCGCGGTTACATGATCCCACCCATGGCGGTGGAGGATGCCCCCTTGGTGAAGTATGCAGCGCTCGTCCGTGAGCGGGTGAAGATTCCGGTGATCGCCGTGGGCAAGCTGCGCACCCCGGCGCTTGCAGAAGCAGTGCTGGCCAACGGTCAGGCGGATTTCATCGCACTCGGGCGCGAGCTGCTTGCCGACCCTGACTGGCCACGCAAGGCACAGATGGGACAGGCCGACAGTATCCATAAATGCATCACCTGCAACCAGGGTTGCATCAGCCGGCTGTTCGACCAGCGCGACGTCTGGTGCACGGTCAACCCTGAATGCGGCAGGGAACGTGAGTTCGCCGAACATGCGACCGCGCGCAAACTGCGTAAGCTGCTGGTGGTGGGTGGCGGGCCGGCCGGTATGGAGGCGGCGCGCTATGCGGCTGGCACCGGCTTGCGGGTCATCCTGTGCGAAGCACGGGCTCAGCTTGGAGGGCAGTTGCGTGCGGCTGGCGCGGCACCCTATCGTCCGGGCTGGCTTGAATTACTTGAAGGTTTGCGCGATGAATTGCAACGGCTTGGCGTTGAGGTGCGGCTCAACACCCGCGTGGACTGCAAATATGTAGAACGCGAGAAACCTTTCGCGCTGGTGGTCGCGACCGGCGCGCAGCCGGTGCGTCCGCAGATACCCGGCGTCAACGACATGTACGTCATAACCGCCCGAGACCTGCTGGAAGGCCGCAGCACCGCCTATGGTTCGGTGCTGGTGGCGGGCGGGGGCTGTTCCGGGGCGCAGACAGCCGAGTTTCTCGCCAGGGCCGGATATACAGTTACTCTCATCGAAGCCGAGGGCGATATCGCGGCCGACGCTCCACTGGATGATCGCACTCTGCTACTCAGCCGGCTGCGCGCGCTCAAGGTCGAGATCTTTTCCCACACCAGTTTACTGAGCATTGAAAATCAGGTGGTGCATCTGACAGTGGATGGAGAGAACACTCAGATGAACTTCGATACCGTTGTCTTATGCCTGGGCGCGCGCTCCGAGAGCAGCTTAGAAAGGGAAGTGTTGGGGCTGGTGCCCCATGTGTTCACGGTCGGCGACGCCGTACGACCGCGCAAGGTGACTGAAGCAGTCATTGAAGGTGCACTCGCAGGCTTGGGAGCAGCCAAAGACAGCAACCTAGAGACTGCTACTTTGATCCCGAGCACCGAGGCAGAGTCCGAATAATAATTACGGACATTGCACGGTACAGCGAGACACAGTCTTGTTGCATCTCAGAATCATTATTTACCGAATGCAATAAAGATGGATAATGCGAACGCTACATTTAAAAGGTTCAGTTGGCCCGAACTGCTATTGTTGGCTGCATTCATAAGCTCTTATCTATTTGCTTTACCCCTGATACCAGACGTTGATTTGGGGCCATACCAAGCCATCAATCCCCACCACATTGTTAGATTGCTGCTTGCGATAGTCACGGTTGCGCTAGCCGGCAGCCTATCGGTAAAGGCTTTTGGTGGCGGTAGTGGTTTGCTTATAACTGGGTTCTTTGGCGGGTTTACGTCAAGTTCTGCCACTATTGCAGCTATGGGGTCATTAGCCAGGCGTGAACCAAATGCATTGTTAGGTGCATCGACTGCCGCCATCTTGTCTACAGTGTCTACCTATTTACAGCTGGCGATGATTCTCTGGCTCACCAATAGGATTGTCTTGTCTAAAATTGCTCTGCCTTTGCTATGCGGAGGTGGAGCAGTGGCCTTGTTTAGCTTGGTTTCGCTCAGATCAAAGGAGCTTCAACCTCCAGTAAATCTGCGCAAGAGCTGCCTGCTCACCACTTTGGGAAATGCCTTGCTGATCGGAATTCTGCTGACCACAGTATTGATACTCGGTTCCGCGGTCCAATTCAGGCTCGGAGTAGAAGGGCTCGCGCTGGTATCGTTTGCTTCGGGATTTCTGGACGGGCATGCCGCTGCCTTTGCCGTGTCCGAGATGGTCACGCTGAAGAAAGTCACCGCCGCCACCGCCGTTGTTCCGATTCTGCTGGGTTTAACCAGTAACACAGTCGCCAAGGCGGTATTTGCTATCGGTGCAGGCGGCTGGAGCTATGCTCGCCGGGTTATAGCCGGATTGGCCGTATCAATCGCACTGACATGGGTGCCATTGATTTTTTGACATTATGGGATGTAAGCAAACGTATTTGCAGCTACCTGCCAAAACGGCTCTGGATCCGACGTCCTCTGGGTGTGCTGATCTAGATCTGCGAAGGCTGCACGCCCATCACCAAATGGGGCAGTTACAGCTCGATGGAAGAATCATGCATTTTCATCTCGGTCCACATGGCATTGACAATGCCAAATGCACATGCCAGCAATACGCCCAGAATCCAAGTGAAGCACCACATGTTTTTACACCTCAATAAAGCGATTGTTTGTGCTCGCGCACGCAAGCCTCTGTGACCTTGCCGCGCAGCACGCGGAACACCCAGCCGGTATACAACAGGATGATCGGCAGGAACACCAGCACCGCCACCAGCATGATGAACAAGGTGCGCTGACGGGCCCGGATTTGGCACGGATGGGACGCGGAAGAACAACGCCCAAATCAGGCCTAGCGCCAGGGCTTTGAACAACAGCACAAATCCGATTTCACGGCCCAATCTCTCGTTATGCGCTGCCCTGCTTGCGCACGATTCCATAGCGCCTCCTACGAATTTCCCGCCCAGGCTAAAGCTTATGACAGCCTGCACCATGATCCAGGTCAAAAACGCCGTGCAGCGCTAAGCGATGAATTTCAAAGCACTGCGCACATCCAAAGACATCATCAGCCGGGTGAACCCGCTAAAAAGGATATTCACCCCAACCAGTACACCCACCGCCCAAGCGGAACTGGACGGCCAGTTGAACCCAATCAGCAGACCGATGCCGCAGGCAAGCAGCGAATTGAGCAGCAGCCAGCTCGAACCGGAGCGATGCCGCAACCAGAGAAATGCGGCCAACATCAATCCGGCCTCTATCAGGAACAGGATTGCCAACACCAGAGTGAGAGAAGTCAGACTTTCCCGCGGATGCAGCATCAGGAATATGCCGACGATAATGTAGAGCATACCTACCAGCAAACGCCAAAGGAAATCACCTGTGCCGCGTGCATCCCAGGCATGCACAAGATGGGCAATGCCGCTGAAAACAATTACCCATAGCACCAGGATCGCTACGGCGATACCGACGGCGCCCGGTAATGTCAGAGCCAACAAGCCTAATACAATCAACAGTAACGAAACGCCGATGGACATGCTGGTAATGCGTCGGGCGATTGCCACGGAATCGTCGGTTGTAGGCATGTGTAACTCCGGGCCGTCCTGAAAATTACGGTATCTGGTCTTCAGGCGCGAGGGCCGTTCCGCTTGGCGGTTGGTGATTTGCGTGTCCGGTCCACGCCGGTAATGCGGCCTTTGTTGCGCGCGGCATAGAACACCGCCTTGCCCTTCCCGGCTCCATATTCTTTTTCCATTTGCCGCAGAATCTTGCGGCCTTTACTGGTCAGCGGCATCGGCGGCTCCTGCAACCTTCACCCAGAGTTGCTTCCTTCATTGTCAATTCCGTATGTTTCAATTCTGTTTGCAGGCGCGCGCGGAAACCGTCCGGCTTGAGCGCCAGCACGTCGCATTTGAGCTGCGCCAGTAAACGTTCCGCGACGCTGCCTAGCGCCAGCCGCTCGAAGCCGCCGCGCTGCACCGTGCCCATGATCACCACGTCGCTGTGCTGGGCGCCGGCAAACTCGGCGATCACCCTGCCGGGATCGCCATCCAGCAGGTGCAATTGCGCCGGCGCGATTCCGTATTCCTCGCCGAGCTTCTGCAAGCCCTCGGTGTGCAGATCGCGCAGCTTCTGTTGCAGGGCCGTATCCGGCACCCAGCCACTGAGGACCTCGGGGTCTGTTGGAAACGGAACGTATTCGAACACATGTACCACGTC
>DAHVFI010000342.1 GCA_027317045.1 Gammaproteobacteria bacterium | reverse complement strand
CGCCAGCATAACGCCGGGCGAGCCCATGCCGCCCACCGGTCCTGGCAGCAACCTCCCGGTGCAAGGCGGTATGCCGCCGGGAAGTACCGCCACCGGCACAGTCAACAATCCGCAAATCTTCGTGCAGGTGGGCGCCTTTGCCAATCAGAGCAATGCCACGCGTGTGCTTCAGCGCCTGCGGACAGCGGCCATCAAACCAGCCTTTATCCTTATGGAAACCCAGAACGGCATCACCTTCTATAAGGTGCGTATCGGGCCGTTGCCCGATGTAAACCACGTGGATGCCCTCACCGGGCAGTTGGGAACCCTGGGTTTTCCGGATGCCCAGGTGGTGATTCCTTAGGCGACGGCGGTATTTTTCCGGTCATTGTCGCGTTAAAATCGCGCCTGCGGCGGGCATATGCCTGCTTTCTTTCCAGCTCCATTTGTCTCCGAGGTGCTCTCTTGAGAAGCCAGCGTTTCGTTGCCCATGCACTCAGCCTGTTCGCCGTGTGCGCTGTCGTTGCCGCCCAGGCAATTCCCATTCCCGCACCGCCGCGGCTCAATGCCAAGAGTTACGTGCTCATGGACGCCAATAGCGGCCAGGTCATCGCCGCCAGCAAACCGAATATGCACAGTGAGCCCGCGAGCCTTACCAAATTAATGACCGCGTATGTGGTGTTTCACGCCTTAAAAGATGGTGTCATTCACCTGGATGAACCGGTGACTATCAGCGCCAAGGCCTGGCGCATGGGCGGCTCGCGCATGTTCGCAAATGTCGGCAGCCAGGTAAGCGTGGAGAACCTGCTACAGGGCTTGATCGTGCAGTCGGGCAATGATGCAGCTGTGGCACTGGCGGAAAAAGTCGGCGGTACAGAAGGCACTTTTGTGGAACTCATGAACCAGTACGCCCAGAAACTCGGCCTGAAAAACACCCATTACGTGGATGCTTCAGGCTTAACCAACGATCCTAACCATTACGTGTCGGCACTGGATCTTGCCCTGCTTTCGCGCGCCATCATCAGGGAGTTTCCAGACTACTACCAGCGCTTCTTCGCTGAAAAGCAATTCGCCTGGGATAAGATCAGCCAGCCGAACCGCGTCTCGTTGTTGTTCACCGACCCGAGCGTGGACGGCCTCAAGACCGGTTACACGGACAAGGCCGGCTATTGCATGGTGGTTTCGGCGCTGCGCAACGGCATGCGCCTGATCGCGGTGGTGATGGGCACGCCTTCGGAAAAAGCCCGTGCCATTGACGACGAAGCGCTGCTCAACTATGGTTTCAATTTCTATGAGAGTCACAAGCTATATGCCGCCGGTACCGCCATCACCAAATTTAGAGTCTGGAAAGGCGCGGACGGCAATGTCCCGGTTGGGGTCACACATGACATCTATGTGACCATCCCCAAAGGCAGTTATCCACAGCTCTCGGCCTCCGTGCAAACGCCATCGGGACTCATGGCACCGGTTCCGGCAGGCATGGCAGCCGGTTCGGTGAGCGTCTCCTACGACGGCAAAACGTTGATCGAAACACCGCTCTACACCTTGCGGGCGGTGCCTGAAGGCAATATTTTCCGGCGCATCATAGACAGCGTACGTCTGTGGTTCGTCAAGAAATAGAATGGCCAAACTGCTGCCGAGTGCGTATCTCAACGGTGTTTTGCTGCCGCTAAGCGAAGTGCGTATTTCGCCGCTGGACAGGGGGTTCCTGTTTGGAGATGGCGTGTATGAAGTGATCCCTGCCTATGGAGGAAGGCTATTCCAGCTGGATGCACATCTCAAGCGCCTACAATACAGTCTGGATGGCATTCGTCTTGTAAATCCGCATACGGCCAGGCAATGGACCGCATTACTCAATGATTTAATCGCGCAGAATGGCGGCGGCAATCAAGCGCTGTATCTGCAAGTAACGCGCGGTGCCGACACAGGCCGCGATCACGGTTTTCCAAAAAACGTGCCGCCCACGGTGTTTGCCATGTGCGCGCCACTCGCGGAGCTCCCCGCCACGCTCCTCGAACACGGCGCAAAAGCGGTGACCCTGGAGGATATACGCTGGCAGCGCTGCGATATTAAGTCCGTGTCTCTGCTCGGTAACGTGTTGCTGCGCCAAGCGGCGGTGGATCAGGGTTGTAATGAAGCAGTGCTGGTACGGGACGGCCATGCCACGGAAGGTACCGCCAGCAGTTTGTTCATCGTGCACCAGGATATTCTCATCGCGCCGCCCAAAAGCGCCGATCTCCTGCCCAGCATCACTCGCGACCTGATCCTGGAGCTCGCCGCACTGCACCATGTCCAGCATCGTGAAGCGCGCATTCCCCTGGCACAACTGCGCAGCGCACAGGAAATCTGGTTTGCCAGCTCCACCCGCGAAGTTTACCCGGTGACGGAATTGGATGGTCGTAGGGTCGGCGACGGCAGGCCGGGCAATCACTGGCGGCGCATGTACGCTTTGTTCCAGCGCCACAAAGCGGGATAAATTGGGAATGCGGCGTGCTTGAAAAACCTCGATTTCGCCCATATCTGATTCGCTTATGAAAGCCGCATCACCATCATCCCTATCGGAGCAACCCGCAAACCGTGAATCGCTATTGACGTTTCCCAGCGCATTCCCCGTCAAGGTCATAGGACGGGACACGCCGGAATTCCATCAAATGGTGGTCGCGGCTTTTTCACGACATGCAGCACCGTTTGATACGTTACCTGTCAGCCGCCAACCGAGCCGCGAGGGACGCTTTATCTCCCTCACGGTAACCATTGTTGCAGAGAGCCGTGCGCAGCTGGATGCGCTCTACACCGAACTTTCCGGCAGCGAACACGTGCTTCTGACCCTGTGAGATGCATGTCGCCTTTGCTGAAAGACCTGGGGCGGGTCGAATATCTGCCCACCTGGCATGCCATGCAGCATTTCACCGAAGAGCGCGACGCCGACACTCCCGATGAGATTTGGTTCCTGGAACACCCACCGGTTTTTACTCTCGGACTTGCCGGCAAAACGGAGCATGTGCTGGCACCCGGAAACATACCGGTTATCCACATTGACCGCGGCGGTCAGGTAACCTACCACGGGCCGGGGCAATTGCTGGTGTATCCGTTGATTGACCTCAAGCGCCTCAGGCTGGGAGTGCGCGCCATGGTAGAGGCCATCGAGAATAGCGTCATCGCCACGCTCAAGGAGTTCGATATCGCCGCACTCTCGAAGCGCGAGGCGCCGGGTGTATACACGCAAGATGGCCGCAAGCTTGCTTCCTTGGGCCTGCGTGTACGCCGTGGCTGCAGCTATCATGGCCTGGCTTTCAATGTTGCCATGGACCTGGAACCCTTTTCGCGCATCAATCCCTGTGGTTATGCCGGCCTGCAGATGACCCAGGTGAGCGAACTGGGTGGACCTAACGAGGTGAATGCAGTCGCCCAACGTCTCAAACCTCATCTGCTTGAATATCTGGGTTACAATAAAACCTGATTATTCAGTCCCCGAGCGGCATCAGTGCCGTAATCCACAAAGGATTTCATGTGAGCGACACACCTGCCGCACGTCCGCGACTTCAGCCCGGCAAGAAACTCAGTGCCGCCGAAAAGATGGCGCGCATCCCGGTGAAGATCGAGCCCACGGCCACGCCCCTGCGCAAACCGTCCTGGATCCGCGTGCGTTCCTGGGCAACACCGGAAGTGGCGAGGCTAAAGCGAATCCTGCGTGATAATCATCTGCATACCGTCTGTGAGGAAGCCTCCTGCCCCAACATCGGCGAATGCTTCGGCAAAGGCACCGCCACCTTCATGATCATGGGCGACATCTGCACGCGCCGCTGCACTTTCTGCGATGTGGCCCACGGCCGCCCCGGCATACTGGATGCGGAGGAGCCACGCAATCTCGCCAGAACCATCAAGGCCATGGCGCTGCGTTACGTGGTGGTCACCTCCGTGGATAGGGATGACCTGCGCGATGGTGGCGCCGGCCATTTTGCGGCCTGCGTCCGCGCCATCCGTGAGCTGAGCCCAGAAACGAAAATCGAGGTGCTGGTGCCGGACTTCCGCGGACGCATGGATGTGGCACTGACACTCATGAACGAGACTCCACCGGATATATTCAACCACAATCTGGA
>DAHVFI010000058.1 GCA_027317045.1 Gammaproteobacteria bacterium | reverse complement strand
GTTATTGCCGAATCCCCGCGACCCAAACTTTCCGCTCATCCAGCCGAGCATCACCAAGCTGATTCTAGACTTCCGCCACGTGCCGCGCGGCACGTTTGTTTTCCATTGTCACATGCTTTTTCACGAGGATCACGGCATGATGGGAGTCATCCGCGTGGAGTGGCACGACGTAGGTTCCAGCGCTGTCCTCACGGCTGCAATCGGCTTGGCGCCCACCAAGATAAATCATAAGCGTCGTTCCGTGGAATTGTCCAATCGGTAAGGCCAAAACTAGCGTGATGTGCACTGACCATAAATCAGTGAGGAGGCGAGCCATGAAGAAGACAATGTCGCGCTGCCTGCTGCTCCTGGGTCTGACCTTTCCGCTGATCGCGACAGCAGCACCGGTTGCCAGCCGCTATCTTTTCGTGTGGGCGATGGAGGCCGAGCATCCTCACGCTTCCACGCTGGCGCTGGCGCCAACAGATCGGGCTGCGTGGCGCAAGACACTGGGATTGGGCAAGGACTTCCTCGCGGTTTTCGACGTCCGCCCGGGCCCGTCGTTCGGAAAACTCATCACGATGCTGCCCGTCGGCAGGGCGGTGATGGCCCATCATACGAACTATGCGGAACCTCCGAACGATGTCATGTATGCCAACGATTGGCTCGGCAACCGTACCTACGTCTTCGACCTTGGCAATCCCCGACATCCGCGGCTCTTGCGTAAATTCGGCAGTGTCGGCGTCCTCAGCTATCCACACTCCTTTGTCTATCTTCCCAACGGCGATACGCTGGCGACATTTCAATATTCCGGCGGGTTCAACCACGCCGCGGGTGGGTTGGTAGAGTTCGATCCGCAGGGTCGGGTTGTGAGAACCGCCTCGGCGGCCGTACCCGCACATCCCAATATTCGCCCGTACAGCCTGGCCATCGTTGAAAAGCTGAACCGCGTCGTCACCGGCAGCGCGGACATGATGGGAGCGCAGGTCAGCCATGTGGTCCAGGTCTGGCGGCTCTCCGATCTGAAGCTGATCAAGACCATGCGGCTGCCGCCACAACCTCACTGGTTTTACGACACGGCGGCCGATTCGTCGGAGCCTCGGGTGCTGTCCGACGACAAAACGGCGGTAGTTCCGACGTTCAACTGTGGTCTATTCCTGGTTCGCAATCTGGCAAGCGGCAATCCGACGCTGCAACATATCTATGACTTCGGCTACCGCATGTGCGAGGTGCCGGTGGTCGCAGGTGATTTTCTGGTGGAAACAATGCAAAGCGGGCACGCCATTGTGAGTCTCGACCTGCACGATCCGGAACATCCCCACGAAGTCAGCCGCATTCTCCTGCCGCCGGATGAATATCCGCACTGGTTGACGCTCGATCCGGGCGGAGATCGTCTGGCCATCACGGGTTATGGCGCGCTCGATACCCGGGTCCGTTTCGCCACGATCGATCGCCGCACCGGGAAACTCACACTCGAGCCGGCGACGATCGATTTCACACGCGCGTGGCCGGATGGCTGGCAAGGGAGTGCCATTCCGCATGGCGCGGTTTTCAGCAACCCTTGAGCCGCCCGAGCGGCCTCACGCTCTCTTTACAACTGTTCTACCCTGTATCCCGCCTTTTCAAACTGCGCCAGCAGGCCGTCCGGTCCCACCATATGCAGCGCACCCACCACCACGAAGTATTGCCGGCCGCCGCGCATCAATCGTTTCAGTCGCGGCATCCAGGCGCGGTTGCGATCCGCGATCAGCAGCTTGTAGGCCAGTGGATAGCTGCCGAAATCCTGTTTGAGTATTTTCTGCAGCGCCGCGGTATCGCCCTTTTCCCAGGCGTTGATCAAGTCCTGCATTTCCCGATTGAAATTCACGGCCTGATCCAATGATTCCAACAGCATATCCTGCTGCACTTTCTCCGGCAGGTCAGCCAGCAGCCGCAACTGGAAAGCGGGTGTCTCCAGGCCGATGATGCGTTTGTCGGCCATCTGCGCTTCATCGGCGAAATGATGATCCACGCCGGCGCTGGCTGTGTAACCCGCCCGCGTCAGTTGCATATCCAGGATCGCGATACTGCCCAGCCACGGACGCAGCCGGTCCAGCCGTTGCATAGCGATGCCGAGTTTTTTTGCGCCGGCGGCAACTTTTTCATAAACCCCGGGTGGCAGTTCGGTGCGCAAAGATTTGCCCCGCGGATATCCGCCCATCCGCAACGCCTCCTGCTGCATGTTGGCGGTGTCCACCGTGGTCAGGTTGATTTCCTCCACCAGCGCCGCGGAATGCCGGAAGGCGTTTTCCATTACCGCCGGCAGGGGATAATCATCCGGATTGAGCGCGTGGATCGAACCGACCAGATAAAGACTCTCGTGGTCGCGGCTGATGTGCCACAGGAAATGATGCACGGGGACCGCCGGCAGAGCGGTTGTCTCTGAAGCGGCGGCAGGTGCGTTATTCGCCGGTGGTGCAGTCCTGTGTTTGGCGGCCTGACAAGCCACAGAGACCGCGAGTATGCACGCCGACATTAGCAGGATACGGATGGCTTTGTTGAGCATGAAAGTTCCCATTGCCGATCTCAGAATGCCGAGGTTTCGCCAAAGCCGCATAAGGTATGGCCGCGTGCCGGTTCTACCCACATTGTCAATTTCCGATCCATTCTATTTCCGTTTCGATGCGTCCATCCGGGTGCAGGGTCAGCCGCCGCATGCCGGGTGGCCGGGTGTCCAGCGCGAAGTCATTTGAATCCGGCAGGAACTGTGCGCAGGTGGAGGGCGTGGCCATCAGGCGTACACCGCGGCGTTCCGATTCAAATGCCTGATGCACATGCCCCCAGAGCACGCCGCGCACACCGTGATAGCGATCCAGTACGTCGAAAAATTCATCGGCGTTGTCGAGCCCGATACGGTCCAGCCAGGCACAGCCGACGGCCACCGGTTGGTGGTGCAGTGCGATAAGGACGTGCGCGTCAGATGATTGCGCGAGAGTGGTTTCCAGGAATTGCAGTTCGCTCGCTTGCAGATGCCCGCCGGTCTCTCCCGAGACCAGGGTGTTCAGGAGCACGATGCACCAGGCGGCAAGAATGTGTTTACCACCGACGCAGATGTTTGGGCCCGTGATGGCTTGCAAGGAATCGAGCGCATCATGGTTGCCGGCGATGGCGGCCACCGGCGCATCCAGTGTATGCAGCAGAGCCTTCAATATATGATATCCCGCAGGCGATTCGTCGTGGACCAGATCACCGGTAGCCAGCACCAGGTCCGGCTTCGGATGCCGGCGCGCGGCGGACAGCACGCGCTGCAACGAGGCCCGGGTGTTGACGCCGTAAAGCGTCTTTTCCGGCTCCGCGTACAGGTGCGTGTCGGTAATCTGCAGCAGGCGGACGGGAGTAGAATCAGCGCTCATCGCGAATACAAACAATGGTGCAGGCCATGTCCAATCGTACCATCTCCATGAGCGATCAGCTGTATGACTATGTACTGAAAGTTTCCCTGCGGGAACCGCCAATCCTGAAACGGCTGCGGGAGGAAACCGCGAAGCATCCCAAACATGGCATGCAGATCTCGCCGGAACAGGGCCAGTTCATGCGCCTGCTGGTGCGGATGATGGGCGCCAGCCGCTGCATTGAAGTGGGGGTGTTCACCGGTTACAGCAGCCTGTCCGTGGCCCTGGCCCTGCCGGACGAAGGCCGCATCATAGCCTGCGATGTGAGCGAGGAATACACCGCGGTGGCGCGGCGTTACTGGACGGAGGCCGGCGTCGAGAGAAAAATCGAGTTGCGCCTGGGACCGGCCTTGGAAACCCTGGACACCATGTTGAAGCATGGCGAGGCGGGACGCTATGACTTTGCCTTCATCGATGCCGACAAGAATAATTACCTGCATTATTATGAACGGCTGATCAAGCTGCTGCGTCCCGGCGGGCTTATGGCCGTGGACAATGTGTTGTGGAGTGGCAGTGTGATTGATAAGAAAGACAAGAGTGTGGACACGGCGGCCATCCGCAAGTTCAACGAAGCCCTGCATGCGGACAACCGCATCGAATTAAGTCTGGTGCCCATCGGCGACGGCCTCACCTTGGCGCGCAAGCGCCCCTGAAGATGGTTTTTATCGAATTGCCGTTGGCGGAACGGGTCATGAGATCCACGGCCTGATGCACTGGCGGTCCCGGCAACCGCAGCACGGCGGGTTTGTGGATGGAATTGTGTCGTGTTATTCCTTCAGGAAAATCTGGTAACAACTTTAGGGGATCAAGCAATGCGTAAATGTTTCCGTTTGATCGCCGGGTGTGTCGCCGGCCTGGCCGGATTGGCACTGACAGTGACTGCGCCGGTAACGGCCGCGCCGCTGCTGACGCCGCAAGCGGTTATCCGCATTGCCGGCGGTGAACATGGCATTGGTTTCGATGACATCGGCTATTTTCCGCAACTGGGTAAGGTTTCCATTCCCGCCGGCCAGACCGGCAAGCTGCTGCTGATCAATCCGGCCAGCGGCGCCATCACCGCGACGTACCAGGTGACGAATACGGCCGTTGCTCGGGCGCGCGGAGAAGGCACTTCGTCCGCTACCTATGGGGACGGCTATATTTTCGCCAGTGATCACGGACAACCGGGCGTGGCGGTACTCGACGCGCGCGACGGCACGGTGCTCGAGCGCGTCAAACTGGCCAGCGGCCCGGATTACGTGCGCTACCTGGAATCGCGGCATGAGCTGTGGATCACCGAGCCCCGCGCCCAGCAGATACAGGTATTCAGCGTCAGCCGCGGCCCGAAGCCTGTGGTTACCGCTAACAGCATTATTCCCGTTGCCGGCGGACCTGAATCCCTGGTCTTCGATCCTGATTTGAAGCGCGCCTACACCAATCTATGGAAAGCCAAAACGGTGGTCATCGACACGATCACGCACAAACCGGTGGGCGAATGGAATGACTCCTGCATGGGTCCGCGCGGTTTGGCGCTGGACGCGGCCAAGGGTTTTCTGTTCGTGGGTTGCACCGAGGGCAAGGTGGCGGTGCTCGATGTGAATCACGGCGGAAAAGTGTTGGACACCGCGCCCTCGGGCGCAGGCATAGACATCATCAGTTATAACCCGAAGTCAGGACATCTTTACGTGCCAGGCGCCCGCAGCGCCAGCATGACGATATTCAAGGTGTCGCCGTCAGGAGCGTTACATGCCTTGGCGGTGTATCGCACGGCCAAAGGGGCGCACTGCGTGACCGATGACGGCAAAGGCAACGTCTTTGTGTGTGATCCACACGCCGGCACGCTATTGGAGATCAAGTATCCCTAGCCGTCTTGGATGCGACTTCTGCGCGAGCAAATCTAACAGCGGTACTGACTTCTTTATTGAACGTGCGGCTGCTGCGCAAGCCAATCGTCGTCGGAGCCTTCGTTGATATTCTCGAACAAGAAGGTGGACAGGTAGCGTTCGGCGGTATCCGGCAACATGGCCAGCAGCACAGCGCCCTGCGGGGCATGTTCCGCCACCTTGAGGGCTGCGGCGAGCGTGCCGCCGGCTGAGATTCCGACGAGGATGCCTTCCTCGCGAGCCAGCCGTTGCGACATATCGCGCGCCAGCGTGTCGTCCACGGGGATGATGTCGTCGGCCACCTTCCGGTTCAGCACCGCCGGCACGAAGTCCGGGGTCCATCCCTGAATCTTATGTGGCTGCCAGGGGGCGCCCGCAAGCAGTGATGCGCCCGCAGGCTCCGCGGCGATAATCTTGATGCCGGGGCGCGCAAGCTTGAGCATCTCGCCCGCGCCGGTGAGCGTGCCGCCGGTGCCCCAGCCGGTGACGAAATAATCGAGCCGCCGGCCGGCGAAATCCAGGAGGATCTCGGGGCCGGTGGTACTGCGATGCCAGGCGGGATTGGCCGGGTTCTCGAACTGCCGCGCCAGAAACCAGCCGTGCGCCTTGGCCAGTTGTTCGGCCTTGCGTACCATCCCGCTTCCGCGCTCGGCGGCGGGCGTGAGAATTACTTTGGCTCCGAAGGCGCGCATGAGCTTGCGCCGCTCTACCGAGAAAGTCTCCGACATCACCGCCACAAAGGGATAGCCGCGAGCGGCGCACACCATGGCAAGCGCAATACCGGTGTTGCCGGACGTGGCTTCCACCACCGTCTGTCCCGGTTTGAGTGTGCCGCGCTGTTCTGCGTCAAGGATGATGGCAAGCGCCAGCCGGTCCTTCACCGAGGAGGCGGGATTGAATGCTTCCACTTTCACGTATACGTGCACGTGTTTGGGCGGGATGTGACGCAGCCGTACGACCGGTGTGCGGCCGATGGTGTCGAGAATGCTGTCGTAGATCATCAGTGGGCATCCATGTAAACAGTGATTCCGTTATACAAGCATAGCAGAGAGCAAAGTACCTGTTCCCCCATTTTTGCAATCACTGGCCGCATTCAGCATTACCAAAGATTCCCATTGCCTCACGGATGACGGCAAGGGCAAGGCCTTTTTCCGTGATCCCCAGGCGGGCACAATTCCGGAAATCAAGGCTTAACGGGCGGCGGGATACTTGCCGAGCAGTTTTTCCAGGACAAAGCAGAAGAACAGGCTGGCCGCCACGGTGATGTCCAGAATCCAGGCCCAGCCATGCGGGCCGAGTGGCAAAACGTGTAGCCCGTAAAGCAGGGAAGCAAGCGCCGCCAAGAGGAATAGCGGCCCGGTATAAAAACAGTGTCGCCGCCCGCAACGACGGGCGTTCACCAGGCAAATCGCACCGGCGAGGCTGAAACCAACGGTCCAGAGCACCGTACGCGTGACACCACCGATAAAACCCCCGATAAGAATCAGCAGCCACGGCAGCCAAAACAGCAGCCGCGTATTGGGCGAGGCCAGCAGGTCTCTTTGCTTGGGTTCGGCGCCTTCAGTCATAGGCGGGCAGTGTTCATAATGGCCGCATGTGTTCAGTCCACCGGTTGCAGCCAGCCGCGCTTGTCTGGCGTGCGACCCTCGAATAATCCGAAGAACAGTTCCTGCATTTTTCGCGTGAGCGGGCCCGGCTTGCCATCGGCCACGGGCTTGCCGTCCACGGAACGGATGGGTGTGATCTCGGCGGCCGTACCGCACATGAATACCTCGTCCGCGAAGTATAGGTATTCCCGCGGCAGGTCGCGCTCCACCGTTTTGATGCCGGCGTCGGCGGCAAGCTTGATGAGCGTATCGCGCGTGATACCGTTGAGGATCGCGGCGCTCACCGGTGTGGTATGCAGTGCGCCCTCGAACACCAGAAACAGATTCTCGCCGGCGCCTTCGCTGAGCAAACCGTTGCTGGCGAGCGCGATGCCTTCGCCAAATCCCAGGCGCCGGGCTTCGCGGGCGACCAACTGGCCGGAAAGATAGTTGCCGCCGGCCTTGGCGCCCATCGGCAGCGTATTCGGCGTGGGGCGTTGCCAGGAAGACACGCAGGCATCGATGCCGTTCTCGATCGCATCATTGCCCAGATAACTGCCCAGCTCCCAGGCGCCGACGGCTACGTCGGTGGGGGTTTCCGCGCTCAGACTCAGGCCCTTGCCGGCACCGCGAAACGCGACCGGCCGGATGTAGGCTCTTTTCAAACCGTTGATGCGCACCACGTCCCGGCAGGCGGCGGTAAGCGTCGCCTGATCGTAGGGCATGGGCAAGTCGTAGATCTTGGCCGAATTGAACAGGCGCTTGAGATGTTCCGTGAGCCGGAAGATCATCACACCCTTGGGCGTCGGATAGCTGCGGATACCTTCGAAGATCGAGGAACCGTAATGCAGGGCGTGCGCCATGACGTGCACCGTGGCTTCCGCCCAGGGTTTGATTTTGCCGTTATGCCAGAGTTGCGCAGGATATTGGGTTGCCACGCTTCATGTCCGGACTGGGAGGGGACGCCGGGCGGCGCGGGCCGATCCGGGTGCGTCTATTCTAGCGTTTAATAGGCGCCTTGGCGCGCCGGCGTCGGATGTTATGGAATTGATGCGGCGCGCGAGCCCTCACAATGGGAATATATTTTCGCGAGCTTCGTTTTGAATATCCTGTGGGCTGCGGCCGGGTGTGGCGTTTGGTCCGGATTTGGGGATTACCGCGGCCCGGGGTTTCGCGTGGTGCCGTGCGCGACTGGGCGCAGTCATGCCCGGCAGTGCGTAGCCGGCCGGGCTGATGGCGGCGATGCCGGTTGGCGGTTCGTCCGGATCACGCTTTTGGCGGCGCGCCAGATGTCTGCGCCGTTCGCGCTTCTCGATCATTTTCTCTATTTGGCGGCCCGGATCTGAAGTTTTGATCAGCATCGTGGTTTCTCTGCTTGCCGGTTCAGCGC
>DAHVFI010000324.1 GCA_027317045.1 Gammaproteobacteria bacterium | reverse complement strand
GCGCATTCTGGTGCAGTTCGTTTATTTTGTTCTCATCGCGCGCATCCTGCACAGCGCCGGTTACGGCGCCTTTTCCGGCGTAGTGGCCCTGGTCGCGGTGCTGGTGCCGTTCGCCGGCTGGGGCAGCGGCAGTCTGCTCATCCAGAATGTCGCCCGCTCACCGCAAGTATTTTCGGTTTATTGGGGCAGATCGCTCGTCATTACCACCATCAGCGCGGTGCTGTTCGTGCTGCTGGCGCTGTTGCTGGGCTGGTGGATATTGCCGAGATCCATACCCCTGATGATCGTAGCGTGGGTCGCGATCTCGGATTTATTTTTTGCACGGATTCTGGAAGTGAGTGGCCAGGCATTCCAGGCATTTCAGAAATTATCCAAGACGGCGATAACCTGGATTCTGCTGGCATTAACCCGGGTGTGCGCCGTTCTGCTGCTCATGAAACTTAAAACACGGGATGACCTGTTGACCTGGTCCATCCTCTATATGTGCGGTACTGCAAGCATCGCGATCCTGGCATTCCTGTGGGTATGTGCTGAATACGGACGTCCAACCTGGAATTTTTCGCGCTGGCACGAGGAATTTGGCGAGGGGTTTTTCTTCGCGGCCGGCATCAGCGCCCAACGTATCTATATGGACAGTGACAAAACCCTGCTGACGCGGTTGTCCACGCTTGAAACCGCCGGCATCTACTCCGCTGCGGCCCGAGTCATAGATGTGGCGTTCGTGCCGGTATCCTCGCTGCTGGCCTCCGCCTACACGCGTTTCTTTGTACATGGCGGCCAAGGTATCCGCGGGAGCGCCTTGCTGGCGAAGCGGCTCATGCCGATGGCCGTGGTCTACGCCGTGATCGTTGGCATGGTGATTTATTTTTGTGCGCCGGTGTTGCCATGGCTGTTGGGCCGTGAATATGCCGAAGCCGCCAGCGCCGCCCGATGGCTGGCGGTGGTCCCCTTGCTCATGACACTTCACCAGTTTGCTGCCTACAGCCTCACCGGCGCGGGCAAGCAAGCTTTACGCGCCAGTTGCGAATTCGGCGTGGCCATCATCAACGTTCTGTTGAATGTTGTCTTGATACCCCTGTTTACGTGGAAAGGGTCGGCTACCGCTATTATCGCGAGTGATGCCTTATTGGCGATAATCCTGTGGATGCTTATTTGGTATCTTCATTGTCGCCAGCCTTTAATGCCAGATTAAAACCAGGCATTTCAACCAATGTGTTCAATGGACACGGTATTGCCTGACGACCTCGAGTAAATAGCGTGAAGCTGTGAAATTGAAATCCAAATGTATAGTCTCTTTATCGCGCTCACACTTCTTCAGGAATTCATAATCTGATGCCCGATCGAAGCTCGCAAGACGCGCATTGGATTGCAGACCGTGCTGCCGTTCCGTCCGCTGGCG
>DAHVFI010000319.1 GCA_027317045.1 Gammaproteobacteria bacterium | reverse complement strand
TGTTGTACAAGTTCGGTAACTGGTTTTCGGGCCAGCTTACCAACGCATTCCTGATCGAAGGACTGCACTTCACCGCCACCGATGTGGGCGTAGTCAACAAGGGATTCGGCATTGCTGCCACCATCGTGGGAATTTTCCTGGGCGGCGTGCTAATGGTGCGCTTGTCGCTATTCCGGTCTTTGCTTTATTTCGGCATTCTGCAGGCCGCATCCATCCTGACCTTCCTGGCGTTATCGCTGGTTGGTCGCAGTTATCTGGGCATGGTGGTGGCGGTGGGTGTGGAAAACCTTGCCTGGGGCATGGGCACGGCGGCGTTCATCGCCTACCTTATGGCGCTCTGCGATCACCGCTACACGGCATTCCAGTTCGCTTTGCTCTCGACGCTGGATTCTATTTCGCGGGTGTTGCTGGGGCCGCCCGCAGGTTACCTGGTGCAGTACTCGGGCTGGAGTGCGCTGTTTATCGTGAGTGCACTGCTGGCGATACCGGGACTAGTGTTGCTGGTGTTGCTGCGCCGGCGTATTGACGAAACTGAATTCCGCAACGCGCCGCGAAACGCCTAATGGCATGTTTCAGTGCAACCGCCCCTGGGGTTTTTCAAGTTGGTTCTGTATGGCCACGGGGGAGGCATGGTGCAAAATCATGCGCCAGCCGTCCTGGGTGAGCTGGTAGATATTGGTCGCCACCATCGGCTGGCGTTCGGCGCTTTGCCCGGGCACGCTGATGTATTCATTAAGCACGTGGACGGCCAGCAAGGCATCCTGGGTGCGGCTGACTTCCGCCAACCGGAAACGCAGGCTGGTGCCGCCGCGGAACATCTCCGTCCAGGCGGCTCGCACCGCTTGATGGCCGGTGATTTTAGGTCCCACGGGATGCACGCAGATGACCGAATCGCTCGCCAGCCACACCGTCATCATGGCCTCCGGATTGGCATTGGCAAAGGCCGTGTAAAATGCCGTTTCGGCTTCGTCGGGGGTGGCGAACATAGTGTGACCACGCAGAATGGAGCGTTGACGATAAAAGAAAATTCCAAGGCTTGCAAAGTCTCCGCTTGGCTGTGAATATGCCGGAAAGCGTACGCCATGTCATCTGTCCGCTGGCGGACGTCCCCGACCCGGGTGCGCTTGGCTTCTCTCCTCCAGGTGCGCGTTTTCCCGACGAATGGTTTCTGGTGCGTCGCGGCGACTCGCTGCATGCCTATCGCAATCTTTGTCCGCACGCCGGCAACTTCCTCAACTGGAAAGCCGATGCGTTCCTGACCCGGGACAAATCACTCATCATGTGTGCGGCCCACGGCGCGCTGTTTGATCCCGTCAGCGGTATATGTGTGGCCGGGCCGTGCCCAGGACGTACGCTCGAACGGTTTGCAATCACGGTTGAGGAGAATATGGTGGTGGCGTATTTCAGCCGCAATGACTGAGCGGTTTAAGACTTCGCGAGCTTATTGATCCAGGTGATCGAGCGGATTCGCCCACAACTCATGTTGATCCGCCTCCAGATCCACGCCGTAATCCTCGCGCTCGATGTCCAGCGAGCCGGACCAGTCTTCCGGTGGATCCGCCGGCTTGGCCCGCAATTCTTCCCAGGCATCCATATCCAATTCTTCCAGCGTGCCGTCAAAATATTGCACGTCGATGGTGCCGTCCTCGTCGTCCACGGTCACCACCTCAAAGGTGACACCCTGTAGATCAGCGTACCATTCCCCGACGGCAGGTTTTAATGGTTCAGATTCCATGACACTTCAAATGGCAATACGCTCCATCCCAAACGTTGCTACCCTGCAAACAGCCGTGCCGTTCAGAATGATGTCGGCTGTGGTGCCGGGTGAGGCACCGGATACTGATACCGCCGAACATCTCGCGGCACGCGCCTATGTTATAGAACCAGAATTCAGGTAAAGCAAGTGGGGATGCCCAGCGCGCATACACACCGACACCAAGGTCCGGTACTATTTAAGAACGAGTCCAGATTGAATAGGTAGTTGTGTGTAAACATTCACAATTTGGCATGCAGAATAGCCGGTAATGCTCGAGAAATTCGTCAACATGTTCATTGTGCTGTTCGTGGTGGTGGATCCCATCGGTGTCACCCCCATGTTCGGCGCGCTAACCCGTGGCGGCGGTCTTGCCCACCGCCGGCGCATGGCCTTCAAGGGCACGGCACTGGCCGCCCTGATTCTGCTGATCTTTGCCTTCATCGGCGACTGGCTGCTCAAGGCTCTGGGAATATCCATCCCAGCCTTTAAAATCGCCGGCGGTATCCTGTTGTTCCTGATCGCCATCGACATGGTGTTCGCACGCCAGTCCGGCGGGCGTTCCGCCACCAGCCGGGAAGAGGAGGAAGCGCGTTTCAAGGAGGACATCTCGGTATTCCCGCTGGCTTTCCCGCTGATCGCCGGCCCCGGCGCGCTGGCCACCATTCTGCTGATGGTGAGCGAGGCCCGCGGGCATCCGGTGTATTTTGTCGGCATGATCGTGGTGTTGCTGCTGGTGCTGGGGATCACATTGTTGTGCCTGTTGCTGGCAGGACGACTCATGAAACTCCTGGGTGAGACCGGCGCCAACGTGGTGGGGCGCTTGCTCGGCGTGATCCTGGCGGCGCTGGCGGTGCAATTTGTGATTGATGGCGTGCGCGCGGGATTCTTCAGTTAAACGGATTCCATCCTTATTCCTTCTCCCTCCTTGCAGGGGGAGCAGGAAGGAGGAGGGGGCATTCTTGTAGGTCGGCAATCCTTTGCCGACATTTCCAATGTGCGGCTTTTCGCCGCCATTTATTCAAGATAGCGGGCTTCCTTGCCCGCACGGCAGGTGACTTTTATTTCGGCAAAAGTCACCAAAACCATTTTCCCGGAGCGCGGGTTGCTAGGTGACTTTCCCGCCCGCTGCCTTCGCTCGGGGCTTCGCAGCCGGTGCATCTCTGCACTGCTGCTCAGGCTCGCCATCCTGGCTTCGCCCGCGCAC
>DAHVFI010000317.1 GCA_027317045.1 Gammaproteobacteria bacterium | reverse complement strand
CACTAACATTTGTCAATAGTAGTACTATGATTATTTATTAAGCCTTATAAAACATAAGGTTAATGTCTATCTTTACTGTTGGCGATAGTGCTACTACTATTAACCATGCCTACAAACTACCAGATTCAGAATCTGTATCTGTAAATGACCATCCAGTCTACTGATACACCTAGCGCCGGTAGCAGTCGTGATCGCCTGCTCGCTGCCGCCAAACGCCTGATGGCTGAAGAAGGCTACGAACGAGTCTCCACCTCAGCCATCGCGCGCGAGGCGGGTACCTCCGAGTCACAATTGGTGCGCTATTTCGGTACTAAGGCCGGGTTGTTGGAAACCATTTTCGATGAGAGCTGGGCACCGTTGAACCCCAAGCTCGCGCAGCTCGTGGCCGCCTCGACCACTGCACGGGAAGCAACCATTGCAATCTTATCGACCATGATTAACGTGTTCGAGCGCGACCCGGACTTGGCCAAGCTGCTGTTTTTTGAAAGCCGCCGGTTACGAGGCAACACTGCCGAGGTCCAGCTTTCCAAGGGCTTCCTGTACTTCGCCAAACTCGTAGTCCATCTAATAGAGCGTGGTCAGAAAGATGGCGGTTTCAGCAAGACATTGCAGCCTATTGCAGTGTGCTCAGCACTGCTGGGGGCCGCTGAAGGCATGATCCGTGATCGTTTGCTCGCCACAAATCAGGGTCAACCGTCGCCGTTTCCGGAATCACAGATCCGCACGGTATTTGAAGCCATCGTATCCGGCCTCGGCCCGTAGATGTCTATTCATCTAAGCTCACCCGCAATGTCGGCTGACCACTTCCCACGGGCACGCTCCACCCCTTTTTGCCACAGGCACTCGCGCCTTCGTCAGGAATCGATGACTAAAATTTGAATCGTCGCTGGGGTGACAACATTGCATCACAAAAAAGCCCCTTCCCGGTTTCCCGGGAAGGGCTGCAGACAATCCCCGACCGGCTCAGTGGCCGAAATGCAAAGAGTTCAGGAGTACATACGTAAACGCCAGGTTGGTCGCATTAATGGTGCCGATGCCGGCACCGTCATCGTAGCCCGGAACGCCCTGATAGAACCAGTTGTCACCCGCCGTGATGTCGTTGAATGAGGTATACGGGCCGTAACCGAATACCTGCTGTTCCACGTAGACTACCGGATTCAACAGACCCACCCGCGAACCCGCCGCTTGGTTAATCAGCGCGGTGATACCGTTCAACTGCGGCGCCGCGAAGCTGGTACCGCCGAAGCCCGTCGCAGCGCAGCCCGGGTTGGCAGGTTCGGGAAAGTCGGTGCAGTCCACCACAATGTAGCCGGTTTCCGGATCCGCATTCAGCGACAGGTCCGGCAAGTTGCGGCCGGCAAAGTTCGCCGGCAGATCAATCAGATCCTGGGCGCCGCTGGTGCTGGGGTAATTGGGATAGTAGAACAGGCTCTGCCCCGGCTGGGTCTGCTGCATACCCGTAACGGATTGCTGATAATAGGGTATCGTCCAGAAGGAACTCACGCCGCCCCCACCGCCTATGGAGAACAGGTAGTCCGGCGGCAGGCCGAGACAGCTGGCCCAGTCGTTATTAAGGTAGTCCCATCCCCACACCTGCTCCTGCGGTATAACAATGTTTGGGCAACCAACTTGCGGGATGCCCGGAACGGTGGTCGCGACCGTGGTACCCCCGGCTGCCGTAATCGCAGGGTCGCTGGCCGGCGAATCCACCGACAACTGCATGGAAAACTGCGGAATCGGCGCAAACCGATTGATGTCATAGGCGCCCGCATCGCCACTGGCGGCGAAAAAGGATTGGCCCTGGGTGGCGCCTTCCAGCAGCGCCTGGTGAATGGCTTGAAGCTCGCCGGTGTAATCAACGCCACCGTTGAGTGCCGCGAAATAAAACTCTTCCGGTTGGCCCCAGCTGATGGACACACCATCCGCCTTATTCTCCGAAACCGTCGTGTAAAACAAATCCATGAAACCGTTGTCGGTGTTGGGCGCGACATAGACCCTGATTTTAGCCCACGGCGCCAGCCCGCCGGACTGCTCCACATCCAGCGAGGTTTCGTCGTCACCCACACCGGCCTGCACTGGCGTGCCGCCATCCACCGGTATGACTGCAATGCGGTTTGGTTTCACCTTGAGGCCGATATCCTGCCAGTAGGCTTCCGCATCCGCTGGATTGAAGTTGGCCAGGGTCATGATGCCAACCGTACGGCCCTGACCTTTTATGCCTGCCTGATACAGTGGATTCACTTGATAGAAGTTGGCTACATCGCCCACCGTGTACTCCTGTGGTACACCCGTGGCGGTGCCGTTTTGTGGCCAGGTTACAGGCGGCGGCGTGATTTTCGCATATGCCCCTTGCCCAAGGCGCACATACATGGGGTGGAAAAGCCCCGTCTCGCTGTTGAGGCCCGGTACTGCCAGGACCATCTTGGCCAGATCACCATAAACAATCGGCTTCTGTGTGGGTCGGTGAAAGCGTTGTCCATGCCTTACGTAATCGTGAATCTGTGCGGAGAAGGCGGCATTAAGCTCATCCACCGTGCCGGTAACGCTGATGTCCAGATTATCCGCATAGACTTCATTCACGGTGATGCCGAATGACTCCAGGTAGCGCACGAACTGATGAATCTGTTGATTGGATGGCGCAAAACGCTGACGAAACTGCCCCACCGTCAAAAACCGGTGGTAATTTGGATCGGAGGGGGTGAGCGTAGCCTGCACGTAGCTCTCCAGTCCCGGCAGATCCGTCACATTCAAGATTATGGAGGTGGTGATGGTCGTGGAGGCCGCCGTGGGCCCCGCATCCTGGGGCGCCGCCCGCGCCATTAAACCCGGCGCAAATGGTGAACCTGCATTTGCCGACAGGGGAATCCCCACCGCCGCCAACACCAGCAGCGCGGAGCTGATAAATAGAACAAGCTTTTTCTTGAAAAACATGCTGTGTACCCCCCGAAAGTTATATAAAGTTGACTCAAATATCAGACGCTAATCGGAGCCGCAATGACTACCAATAGTCCTCGTCTGTGCATACGAGGCCAGAAAGTTGCTGAAACCGGGATATTGATCAGGCGAACCATTGCCCACGATTGAGTAATCATGCCATGTAATTGTGATCTCAAGAGCTACAGGTGTAGCAGAGGTTACGGGGATTTTCTAGAGCGTTATGTCAACTCAAGAAGTGCCGCCGACCGTAAGCCCATCTATTCTCAAGGTCGGCTGCCCCACGCCCACCGGCACGCTCTGACCCTCTTTGCCGCAGGTACCCACGCCGTCGTCCAGCTTGAGATCATTGCCCACCATGGCAACACGTGTGAGCACGTCCGGGCCATTGCCAATCAAGGTGGCACCGCGCACCGGGCGGGTAACTTTGCCGTTTTCGATCAGATACGCTTCGCTGGCGGAAAACACGAACTTGCCGCTGGTGATGTCCACCTGGCCGCTGCCGAAATTGAC
>DAHVFI010000311.1 GCA_027317045.1 Gammaproteobacteria bacterium | reverse complement strand
GTGAACTATCGTGGTTCCGGCGGATATGGCATGCAATTCCAGGATATGGGCTACCGGCATTGGAGCACAACAATGCAATCGGATCTTGCAGATGCAGTGCACTGGGCCGTATCCCAAGGCATCGCTGATCCCAATCGTATGTGCATTTACGGGGCGAGTTACGGTGGCTATGCGGCACTCGAAAACAGCATTGTGTACCCCAATCTGTATAAATGTACCGTGGGTTATGTGGGTGTTTATGACCTGACGCTGCTCGGCAACAGCGATTTTTCCCATTATGCGTTTGGGGACCGTTACCTGAGTGAGGTGTTGGGTGACAATAAATCCACACTCGAAGCTGAGTCTCCTGTTTATCAGGTAGATGAAATCAAGGATCCTTTGTTCATTATCTATGGCGGCGCAGACAGGCGCGTGGTGCCGGAGAACGCCAAGGAATTAATGACGGCTTTGGATAAAGCAGGCAAGAAATATGAAATGATGTATGAGCCCAATGAAGGACATGGTTTCACCAAGCCCGAGGATAATTTTAAGCTTTACACACGCATGCTGCAGTTTTTCGATGAAAATATCGGTCCCGATGCGACCAAGCATTGAGTGACAGTGGGATTGAAACAAACAGGGCGCCCGAGGGCGCCCTGTTTGTTTTTGTATAGAACAGTAATTCAGTCACACGGGAACACGCTGGCGCCCTCGAACACCGGACCGTCCACGCACACGCGCTTCATGGCTGGACCGCCCGATGTATGAATTTCGACCGTGCAGCCGGCGCAACCGCCCACGGCGCAGGCCATGAATTCCTCCAGCGATAGCTGGCTCGGGACGCCCAGTTTCTGAGCAAGATGCGCGGCCGCCTTGAGCATGGGCGTGGGGCCACAGGCGAAGATTTCGACTTCAAGCAAAGATTTTTTATCCAGCGATCCGAGCCAGTAGCGCGCCAGCTCGGTCACATAACCGTCGTAACAGCCGGGATAGCCTTGTTGACTGGCGAGTCGACTGGGGATGTCCCAGTCCTCCATGAGCGGCATGCAGCCGATAACACCGTCCGGCATGCCCGGCAGCAGGATATTGGAGGGCCGCGTCGTGAAAGGGAATGGAATTTCCGAACCCATGAGTACCAACGGTTTCCATTTCATGCGCCTATCGTGTCGTAGCGCATCGGCCAGGAAGATCATGGGCGGAATCCCCACCCCGCCGCCAATCAGCAACGGCCGCGGCCGTTCGGGATGCAGCACAAACGGCTGACCGATGGGCCCCAAGCTGCTTACCCGATCGCCGCGCTGGCGTTGCGCCAGCAGCCGGCTGCCTTCGCCCACGACTTTATACAGGCACTCAACCCAACCCTCATGGCGTGAGACGCGCATGATGGACATGGGTCGGCGCATGGGCAGCACCGCATCGCAGGTGAGATGGATAAAACTGCCGGGTAACGCGCGCGCGGCGCACTCGGGCGCCTTCAGACGCAACAGATACTGTTCGCCGGGGAATTGTTGTTGTTCCAGGATTTCAGCATTTTCCAGAAAGATAGTGCCGCGCTGCGGTTTAATGTGCACGCTGCCTGAGGTTGCAAGCTTCATTGCGCAATCAACGGATGCATGTCATTTCCCCATCAGCGTCGCCATCACTGCCATGCGCACGGCGACGCCGTTTGTTACCTGCTCCCGGATGACGGAGTGCGGCCCGTCGGCAACCTCGGAAGTGATTTCCACGCCGCGATTCATGGGTCCCGGGTGCATGACCAGTACGTCGGGTTTTGCGAGCTTCAAACGTGTGACATTGAGGCCGTAGCGACGCGAATATTCACGTTCATCGGGGATCAAGCCCGCCTGCATGCGTTCCTTTTGGATACGCAGCATCATGATGACGTCAGTACCCTCGATCGCTTTGTCCATATTGGTGAACTTTTCTCCCTCCAGGTCGTCCGGCAGCAGCTCGGCAGGACCGGCAAAGCGGATATCCTGCGTACCGAGCACGGTGAGTGCCTGTACCGCGGAACGCGTCACGCGCGAGTGACGAATGTCTCCCACGATAGCAACCGACAGTTTTTCGAAGTTCTTTTTATGCTGACGAATGGTGAGCGCATCCAGCAGGCCCTGGGTGGGGTGGGAAACGTGGGCTTCGCCGGCGTTGATGATATGCACGAATGGCCGTGAGTGTTGCGCCAAGGTTTCCGGCACGCCCGGTTCCTGGTGGCGTGTCACGAACAAATCCGCGTTCATGGACTCCAGCGTATACAGCGTATCTAACAGCGATTCGCCTTTATTGGTGGAGGAGAAAGCCATATCCAGCGTGAGCACCTGGGCGCCCAGGCGCCGTGCTGCCAACTCAAAGGATGCACGGGTGCGGGTGCTGGCCTCGAAAAACAGATTGACGACGGTCGCGCCGGCCAGCAGATCGTATTCAGGTACCGCTGCACCGGGTTGCGTATGAAATTGTTGAGCGCGATCCAATAACCCCAGCAGGGTTGGACGCGGTAAATCCGCGAGCGTCAGCAGGTGCTGCAGGCGTCCCTGGGCGTCGAACTGGTCATGGCTCATGCAGGCTTCCGCATCGCAGGGTGGTCGTGGGCGTGAAACCAGCTTTCCAGTATCACGCAGGCGGCGACGCAGTCTATATCTCCCCGCCGGATGCGTCGTCGTCCCTGTTGACGCAGTTCCTTGAGGCGCGCTTGCGCTTCATGTGATGACAGACGCTCATCAACAGTATGCACTGGACACGGGTAGCGCTGCTCTAGGTCGCGGGCGAAACTCCGGGCGCGACGGGAAATCTCCTGCTCACTGCCGTCCATAGTATACGGGAGTCCCACCACCAGCAGGTCCGGTTTCCATTCCCTGATAAGACGATCGAGAGCCGCCCAGTCCGGAACCCCATCCAGTGCATTAACCAGACCCAGAGGCGTGGCGCTGCCGGTGATGTTCTGACCCACCGCCACGCCAATACGCCGCAAACCGAAGTCGAAGGCCAGCGCGCCGAGGGCGCTGCCCTCAGGCATGCCCGGAATCCCCCGAGAGTAACGCCAGGTCCACGCCGATGAGCTGCGCGGCCGCCTGCCAGCGTTGTTCGACAGGCGTTTCGAAAATAATGCTGCGGTCCGCGGGGGTGTTCAGCCATGAATTATTGGCCAGCTCGGTTTCCAATTGCCCAGCACCCCAACCCGCGTAACCCAGGGCCACCAAGGAATGCTGCGGACCCCGGCCGCGGGCCATGGAGGCCAGCACATCCCGCGAGCTGGTGACGCCCAGGTGGTTACCCAGTATGAGCGTCGACTCCCAATTGCCGGGGGGCTCGTGAATCACGAACCCGCGCTCCATCTGTACCGGGCCGCCCTGAAATACCGGCTGTTGCCCTACCAGTGGGTCGTCGGCCTGAATGCAGAGCTGCTTGAAGATGTCATGCAACACAATATTGGTGAACCGGTTGATGACAATACCCAGAGCACTTTGGGCGTTGTGTTCGCAGATATACACCACGCTCTGCTGGAAATTGGGGTCCGTGAGCGAAGGCATCGCCACCAGAAACTGATTGATGAGGAAATCCTGGGCCATGATGGGATCAAGTATCCGCAGAGCGTGCGTGCGGCACAAGTTTTATGCCCATCAGCGCGTATCGGCAGGGAGTTCGACACCGCCCCGGCGCGTATCCAGGCGGCCACCATTGAAGCGCCATACATACACGAAGCGCAGCACGTCCGTGTCCTTGCGGAAACTTTCCGGGAATCGCGGGAAGGGCGCCGCCAACCGCACGATTTTGATGGCGGAGTCATCCAACAGTGGATAGGGCGAAGGCTGGCGCAAGATAAGGTCGTGGATACTGCCATCGGCATTCAACGCCACTTCCAATGCCAATGAGCCGGACAGGTGTTGAGCGCGAATCTGCGGCGGGAAATTGAGGTTGCCGATATGCTCCACCTTGCGTCGCCAGGCATCCAAATACTCCGCGTAGCGTGAGGCGCGTGCATTGACGGAAACGAAGGCTTCGCGTGGCGTGGGGCTGGTGGCTTCCGGCAACTGCACCGGGTCGTCGGTGGGCATCAGCGAATCGTCGCCTTGCGTGAGCAGACGCGCCACCAGCACGCGCGGACTGGGGCTGCGGGGTGAGGGTGCGGAGCGGGCATTGGCAAACCGGCGGGTCTCGGCACGGGTGGTTACCACGGCGTCCTGGTCGGCGGCTGCAGCGGTATTTAAACCCTTGTGATCGCTGATTTCGGTTCCGCGTCCGGCATTGGTTGCCACATCCTCACCGTCCGGTAGACCAGGATTGTTCACCGCCGAAGGCATGGATAATGGGCTCTGCGGACGCACCAGCTTCCGGGTGTTGCCATCGCCCTGCTGATTCACCTGCGCGATGTAATCCGCCTGTGACGGCGGCACCACGCTGCGCGA
>DAHVFI010000307.1 GCA_027317045.1 Gammaproteobacteria bacterium | reverse complement strand
ACTTCGGCGCCGGCATGGTGATGGATGCTTTCTTCGTGGCTTTTAAAATACCCAACTTCATGCGCCGCACCTTCGGCGAGGGCGCATTCTCGCTGGCTTTCGTGCCGGTGATCTCGGAATACAAAACCACGCGCCGGCACGAGGAAGTCAGGGAACTGGCCGACCGGGTGGCGGGCAGCCTGGGGCTGGTGCTGATGGTCATCACCCTCATCGGCGTGATCGCCGCGCCGGTGCTGGTCTGGATATTCGCGCCCGGGTTCAGCGTCCACGAGGACAAGTACCAGCTCACGGTCGCCATGGTGCGGGTGACGTTTCCGTATCTGCTGTTCATCTCGCTGACGGCCTTCGCCGGCGGCATCCTCAATACCTACGGAAAATTCGGCGTGCCGGCCTTCACGCCGGTGCTGCTCAACGTGGTGATGATCGCCGCCGCCATCTGGCTGGCGCCGCATCTCGCCAATCCCGGCATGGCGCTGGCCTGGGGTGTGTTCATCGCCGGCGTTCTGCAACTGCTGTTCCAGGTGCCGTTCCTGTTGCGGCTGAAACTCATGCCGCGGCCGAAACTGTCGGACGGCCACGAGGCGGTGACGCGCATCATGAAACTCATGCTGCCGGCCTTGTTTGGTTCCTCCGTGTCGCAGATCAATATGGTGGTGGATACGGTAATCGCCTCTTTTTTGGCCACCGGCAGTGTCAGCTGGCTGTATTATTCCGACCGCCTCATGGAATTCCCGCTGGGAGTGTTCTCCATCGCTCTCGGCACCGTGATCCTGCCCAACATGGCGCAGCATTTCGCCGCGAAATCCGCCGCCGGCTTCTCGGCAACCATGGATTGGGCGCTGCGGCTTACCGCGGTGGTGGTAATACCGGCAGCCATCGGTCTGTTCTTCATGTCCGGACCGTTGCTGGTTACCCTGTTTCATTACGGAGCATTCAATACGCATGATGCGCGCATGGCCAGCGTCAGCCTCAGCGCCTATGCTTTCGGTTTATTGGGATTCACGCTGGTGAAGGTTTTTGCGCCGGGGTTTTATGCGCGCCAGGATACGCGTACACCGGTCAAGATCGGCATTATCTCGGTGATTGCCAATATCGTGCTGAATATCGTGATTACCATCCCCTGGGCCATGAGCGGCGCCGCCGCGCCGCATGCGGGCCTGGCGCTGGCCACATCCCTGGCGGCTTTCATCAATGCCGGGCTGCTGTACCGCGGTCTACGCCGCAGCGGTGTGTATACCCCGGCGCCCGGATGGCGGCCTTTGTTCCGGCAGGTGCTGATTGCCAATCTGGCCATGGGTGGGTTGTTGTGGCTGGGTGCCGGCAACTTGAATGTCTGGTTGGAGCGCAATGCCGTGCACCGCGGGCTGTGGCTGGCCTTGTGGGTCGCGGTGGCGATACTGGTGTATTTCCTGGTGCTGTTACTGAGCGGATTTCGCCTGCGGCATCTGCGGCGGGTGCAAGTCGCCTAGATGGGCGCATACCTTATATATAATCGCAGGCACAGGCCATGGAGCTGATCCGCGGTCTGGTCAATTTGAAGCCGCGGCATCGGGGTTGCGCCGCCAGCATCGGCAACTATGACGGCGTGCATTTGGGCCATCAGCATGTATTGAAGGAATTGGTCAGCCGCGCCCGCGAGCGTTCGCTGGCGGCAGCGGTGGTGGTTTTCGAACCCACGCCGCAGGAATATTTCGCGGCAGCGGAGCCGCCGGCGCGACTCATGAATTTTTGCGAGAAGTGGCCGGCCCTGGCCGAATGTGGGGTGGACAGGATAGTGTGTCTGCGGTTCAATCGGACGCTGGCCGAGATGCCGGCCGGGAGGTTCATCGAGCGCGTACTGATCCACGGCCTGGGTGTTCGCCATCTGGTGGTAGGAGACGATTTTCGATTCGGCCGCGACCGGGCCGGGGATTTCGCCCTGCTCAAGGCGGCCGGCGCGGATTATGGATTCGAAGTGGCGGGTGCGCGCACCCTGACAGCGGCGGGGGAGCGTGTGAGCAGCTCGCGCATCCGCGAATACCTTGCCGCCGGCAAGCTGGACTCTGCGGCCGGACTCCTGGGATTGCCGTTTTCGCTGAGCGGTCGCGTGGTCTATGGCGACCGGCTCGGGCATACCCTGGGATTTCCCACGGCGAATATCCCGCTGCGGCGGCGGGTCTCGCCGGTGCACGGCATCTTCGTGGCAGCGGTGCACGGCATCGGCGGAACCTCACGTTACGGAGCCGCGTACGTGGGCAGCCGGCCGGCGTTGAGCGGCCAACGTGTAATGCTGGAAGTGTATGTGTTCGATTTCACGGGCGAACTCTATGGCCAGCGTTTGCAGGTGGAACTGCTGCACCAGTTGCGTGGCGATGCGAGGTTCGAAAACCTGGAGGCCCTCAAGGCGCAGATGGCGCGTGATGTGGGCGCCGCGCGCGCCTGGTTGAAACAGCGCGGCATGGATTGAAAAGTGCGTGCCTGAACCTTAAACGAGCAATACTGTGAGCAATTACAAAGATACCCTGAATCTGCCGCGCACCGCCTTTCCCATGAAGGCGAATCTGCCGGTACGCGAACCGGAATTGCTGAAGCATTGGCAGGAGCAGGATGCCTATCAACTGATCCGCGCGGCGCGCGCCGGCAAGCCGAAGTTCATCCTGCAGGACGGGCCACCCTACGCCAACGGCAATATCCACATCGGCCATGCCGTCAACAAGATCCTCAAGGACATGGTGGTCAAATCCCGCAGCCTCGACGGGCTGGATGCACCCTACGTGCCCGGCTGGGACTGTCACGGCCTGCCCATCGAGCAGCAGGTGGAGAAAAAAATCGGGCGGGTCGGGCAGAAGGTGGAGGCCAAGGCATTCCGGGCCGCCTGTCGCGCTTACGCCCACGAACAGGTCAATCGCCAGCGTGAGGATTTCCAGCGTCTGGGGGTGTTCGGCGATTGGCAACACCCGTATCTCACCATGGATTCCAGCTATGAGGGCAACCAGCTGCGGGCGCTGGCGGAGATCATCCGCCGCGGACACCTATATAAAGGCCTCAAGCCGGTGCATTGGTGCCTGGACTGCGGTTCGGCACTGGCGGAAGCGGAGGTTGAATACGAAGACAAGGTCTCGCCGTCCATCTATGTGATGTTCCCGGTGGTGGATGAGAAGGTATTCCTGGCGAAGATGCAGCCAGGAAAATCCCTGGGACAAGGTCCGATGTCGGTGCTTATCTGGACTACGACGCCCTGGACGCTGCCTGCCAACCAGGCGGTAGCACTTAACAAAGAGTTTGACTATGTTCTGATCCAAGTGAAGGTTGAGGGTGTACTCCAGCGGATATTGCTTGCCGGCGGGCTACTCAATGCGGTGCTGGAAGGATGTGGAATCAAGGATGCCTATCTGGGTACGCTGGCGCACGCCAGCGGCGCCGATCTGGCGGGGCTCGAACTGCAGCATCCCTTTTACCAGCGCGTCGTGCCCATGGTGCTGGGCGAGCACGTTACTCTTGATGACGGCACCGGCGCGGTGCATACCGCGCCCGGCCATGGCCAGGAGGATTTTGTCGTCGGCTTGAAATACGGCCTTAAGGTGGACAACCCCGTGGACAGCCACGGAGTGTTCGTGCCGGGTACTGAGTTGTTTGCCGGCGAACAAGTGTTCAAGGCCAACGCGCACATCGTCGAGGTGCTGAGCGAACGCGGCAAACTGCTGCAGCATGCGCCCTACAAGCACAGTTATCCGCACTGCTGGCGGCATAAGACCCCGGTCATCTTCCGCGCCACGCCCCAATGGTTCATCGGCATGGACCAGAACGGTTTGCGCACCCAGGCCTTGACGGAAATCAAACAGGTGCATTGGACCCCGGGCTGGGGCGAACAGCGTATCGAAGGTATGGTGGCCAACCGTCCCGACTGGTGCGTGTCGCGTCAGCGTGCCTGGGGCGTGCCGATTGCGTTATTCGTGCACAAACACAGCGGCGAATTGCATCCGCGGACCGCGGAACTGCTGGAGCAGGTGGCGCAGCGGGTGGGAAAGGGCGGTGTTGACGCCTGGTTCGATCTGCAAGCCGAGGAACTGCTGGGCGGTGATGCTGCCACCTACGAGAAAGTAACCGATATTCTGGATGTGTGGTTCGATTCCGGCGTGGTGCATTACTGCGTGGGCGAGAAGCGCCTGGACATCAGCTCGGACCAGAAGGCGGATTTGTACCTGGAGGGTTCCGATCAGCACCGCGGCTGGTTCCAGTCCTCGCTGCTGACCTCGGTGGCGATGCGCGGCAAGGCGCCTTACCAGGGCGTGCTGACCCATGGGTTCACCGTGGACGAACAGGGCCGTAAGATGTCGAAATCCCTGGGCAACGTGATTTCACCCCAGGATGTCATCAAGACGCTGGGCGCCGACGTGCTGCGCCTGTGGGTGGCGGCCACGGATTACAGCGGCGAGTTGTCGGTATCCGGCACCATCCTGGAGCACACCGCCGAAGCCTACCGCAAGATGCGCAACACCCTGCGTTATCTGCTGGCGAACCTGTACGATTTCGATCCGGCCGTGAATGCGGTGCCAGCCGGAAAGATGCTGTGGCTGGATCAATGGTTGTTGGAACGCGCACGGTTCGTGCAGCAGGAAGTGCGTTCCGCCTATGAGCGCTACGAGTTTCATTTCATTTACCAGAAAATATACAACTTCTGCGTGGTGGATCTTTCCGGCTTCTATCTGGATGTCGTCAAGGACCGCGAATACACCACCCGGGCCGACAGCCTGGCGCGCCGCTCCTGTCAGACCGCCATGTATCACGTGGCCGAGGCCATGCTGCGCTGGCTGGCGCCTATCCTGAGCTTTACGGCCGAAGAAGCCTGGCGCTTCATGCCCGGCCGGCGAGCGGCCTCGGTATTCCTGGCGACTTGGCATGAATTCCCGCAGGCATTGGGTGCGGATAAGGCGTTGTGGGACACGCTGCTCAAGGTGCGCGAGTCGGTGAAGAAGGAGCTGGAGGGCTTGCGCATGGTGGGGCGCATTGGTTCACCCCTGGATGCGGAAGTGGATTTGTACTGCGATTCGGAACTGGCAAACGGATTGCAACCCATCAGCGAGGAGCTGCGTTTCCTGTTCATCACCTCGTATGCGCGTCTTCACCCCGCGGGCGCGCGGCCCGCGGATGCCAAGCCCCCGGAGGAGCTGCCCGGATTATGGGTCGTGGTGCAACCCTCCACGCACGCCAAGTGCGTGCGCTGCTGGCATCACCGTGAGGATGTGGGTGTGAACCCGGAACATCCGGAACTCTGCGGCCGTTGCGTCGAGAACGTGACAGGGCAGGGTGAAACCAGGAGATTTGCATGAGTGAGGTCAACGGCAACACTGTGCGGAAGACCAAGCATGGAGCCTGGCCGTGGCTGTGGCTAAGTGTGGCGGTTATCGCGCTGGACCAAGTGAGCAAATACCTGGTTTCCAGTCACCTGGCCATCAACGACTCCATACGCCTGCTGCCGGTATTCAATCTGACCCTGTTGCATAATACCGGCGCCGCCTGGAGCTTTCTCGCCGGTGCCTCCGGCTGGCAGCGTTGGTTTTTCATCCTGCTGGCGCTGGCCGTGAGCGTGGCCATCATCGTCTGGCTACGCTATCTTCCGCGGCAACAGCATCGCTGGCGGGCGCCGGCCCTGGCGCTGGTACTGGGAGGCGCGCTCGGCAATGTCATTGACCGGCTGTGGCATGGGTATGTCATCGATTTCATCCAGTTGCATTATCAAGGCTGGTATTATCCGGCCTTCAACCTGGCGGATTCCGCGATTACCATCGGTGCCGCCATGCTGATCCTCGAAGGGCTGCTCTCCCGCCCTGATCACCGCCCGCCGGCCAGCTGAACTAACTGGAGTAAAGTAGCCGCAATCCTTTGCGGAATTTCACATGCCTATTCAGCTTGCCAACCCCCACGGTTTCTGCGCCGGTGTGGGTGAGGTCGGCACTCAAGCGCGAGCATCGCTCGCGCCCGATCGAACGACCCGACAGGGCTCGCCGCAATGCGGCGAACGGGCCGGGCTGTAGAGAAACTGGAGGGCAACGCCAGGGACGGCGTCCCCCACCCTTGATGCGATTTGAACGCGCTAACAAAGAGTAAAATGCCCTGATGGAAATTTTGCTCGCGAATCCCCGCGGCTTCTGCGCCGGCGTGGACCGCGCCATCGAAATTGTGGAGCGCGCCCTTGAGATTCACGGCGCGCCCATTTATGTACGCCATGAAGTGGTGCATAACCGGCATGTGGTGCAACGTCTGCGCGGCATGGGCGCGGTGTTTGTGGACGAATTGCGCGAGGTTCCGGACGGCGCCATCGTGATTTTCAGCGCCCATGGCGTATCCCGGGCGGTGCGGGCCGAAGCCGAGCAGCGTGGTTTGCGGGTGTTCGACGCCACCTGCCCGCTGGTGACCAAGGTGCATCTGGAAGTCAGCCGCTATGCCCGCACCGGATTCGATGTGGTGCTCATCGGCCACCAGGGTCATCCGGAAGTGGAAGGCACCATGGGTCAATTCGATACCAGCTTCGGCGGCGCCATCCATCTGGTGCAGACGCCGGGGGACGTTGACCAGCTCAAGGTGTCGGATCCGGCGCGCGTGACCTTCGTTACCCAGACGACTCTGTCGGTGGACGATACCCTGCGCATTATCGAGGCGCTGCGCCGGCGGTTTCCGGCGATCCAGGCGCCGCGCAAGGACGACATCTGCTATGC
>DAHVFI010000301.1 GCA_027317045.1 Gammaproteobacteria bacterium | reverse complement strand
ATTTAGTGCAGTCTGTACAAGCAGAAACTGTCCTGAAAAATCCGAAAACAATCTTCTCTCTCCACGCCAGACGTCCCGGAAGGGATGGGAGAGGATACGTCTGGCCTTGGAGTAGTCAGCAGCATCGCACCCTCACTGTATCTGCCACCAGGAACGCTGGCCGGACTGACCGCCGCGCTCGCCAACATTCATGATGGTGCCGGTGGACAGGGTGGTGAGTTTCATGGCCTGGATCGAGCCCAGGCTGGCCGACAATATGGCCGGGGCGGAAGCAAACACCTGCCCCAGACCGATACCCACCGGATTGAGACCGCCCACCTGGTCGCCGCTATCCAATTTGCCGTCGCCATTGATATCCAGTTGCGGTTGCGGGAAGCTGCCGCCGTTGGAGTAGTTCACCGCCATCAGAAAGGACGCGCCGCCCGCGGTACAGGTGGCGCCCGGCGCCGGTACAAAGGTGGTGAACACCACTTCGCCGTTGTACAGGCGCGGATCGGTGATGACGCGCTCACCCGATTGCGGCAGATCCATGTACCAGCCGAGCTGGCTGGTCCAGTTCACACCGTTGTTGGTAATGGTGCGGATATCAGTCGGATTGCCGTTGATGGTGACGCTGGTGGTGGTCAGCACTTGTGCCTGCAATTGGCTGCGGGTCACGGTGGTGTTGGTGCCGTTGTCCAAGACCGCGTAGAAAGACTGGGTGCTGGTCGTGGTTTGGTCCGGCACGCCCAGGTACTGGCCGGTGCCGAAATACACCACCGTGCCGGAAACACCGGGGAAAGTCGGCGCCAGGGATACCGCCGGCGTCACGGTGATGGGCTGAGGATTATTGCTGGCATCCCGGGCCTGGAACAGAACATATACCTTCCAGTTTTTCGGATCGGGAGCGGAGATGTCCACCTTCCACAGATTACCCTGGAGATCGCCCGCGTACAGGGTGTCTGCCGGTTGACCCAGGTTGCCGCCGCTGTTGACCACCACCACGCTCGACAGGCCGTTCGGCAGGCTGGTATTGCAGGGGTTGGGCGAAACCGCGGCGCACAGATTGATACCAGAGATGGGCTTGCTGCCCACGGATACGTCTTTCGACACGAGCTTGCCGGTCTCGGGGTTCACGGCATACAGAATTGGGTTGCTGTTGGTGTTGTTGTAGCCCGAACCGAAGAACAGCAGGAAGCCGTTGGGATTGGCGTTAGTGCTCGCGATATCGTTGGTGAGTGCAAACGCCGGCTTGCTGTAGGTCAGACCGACACGCGGATGGGTGAACTCCCAAAGCACGTCGGAATCCAGGGCGGATTCCGAGTTGATTGACGAGGGATTGGTCACGTCCAGGGCATAGATGCTGTTGCCGCCGTCGTTCAGTCCCCCCGCCAGCACCGTGTGCCATTTACCATCGCTGGCGAACTTCACATCACCCGCGGACGGCGAACCATCCACGAAGAAACGATGCGCCAGGTTGTAGGTGCTGGAGGTGAGTGTGTTGAGATTCGAGAATACGCCGTTGGGGATGAAGGCGAATTTCTCCACGCCGGTGGCCGCATCAATGGCGTGCAGCATGCCATCGTTGGCGCCCACGTAGATCATCGGCTCGCGGCTGGCGGTACCCGCCGCAAAAGCCTGGTAACTCGAGTCAGCGAAATACGGGCCGTTGGCGGTGCCGATATACAGTGGGTCACTGTCCACAATGTCGCCCAGCAGATGCGAGCGGTCGCGGAAGCTGCCGCCGTTGTGGATTTCATTGGTGGTATCGCCGCGCAGGTAATTGAGGCGCTGTGATCCCAGCCCGTCGGCAAGACCGGTGTCGGGATCGGTGTTGAGGTCCGTCTGCTGTGTGCTATTAAGGCTGGCTAAGCGGAACGGCACACCGGCATTCGTCGTTGGATCCCAAGTGGAAATCACACGGGTTGTGTCCCAGCCGACGCCGGTGCCGGGAGTACTGGGACAGGAAGCGCTGCCGGTTGCCATGATATCCAGTTGGCACTGCGCAGACCAGCTGGCGACGGTGCTCACCACGCCGGTGCCGGCATTCACGGGGAAATCCTGAACATCGCCGGTCCAGTCGTGGTAGGCGCCGCTGTAACCGCTGTAAGAGGCCTGGTACACCACGGTGCCGGCATTCAAACTGCTGCTGTTGGCCGCCGCCGATACCGAAGAAACATTGGCGACACTGATGATGTTGAGAATGGCGTTCAGGTCGGCCACCACGGCGGCCGGGCTGGAGCCCGGGAAATAACCCGTGGGGCTGGCGGTGCCGGTGCCGCCGGCCATGGCCATGGCGGTGAGGGCTTTGGCGGCCTGCGGATTGAGGGTCGGATCCACACCCGGACCCATGCCCACCACGAAGGTTTTGACATCGGCGGCTTTCAACGCCGACAATTCGCTGACGGCATCAAGCATGGCCTGGTCATTATTGGTGGTGGGGTCGTACACCGTGTTGAGCGAACCATCCCCGTTAAACGCGGACGTGACACCATACCCAACGGCCGCGGCGCTGCCCAGGGGCGGCCAGTTGTTGCCGGCCAGGTCCTTGGTGGGCAGGCCGTCGGTTATGAGGATCACATAGCGTGCCGGCGGGCAGGGACCCGTCGGCGCCGGGCCATAGCTGCTGGCGGCTTTGCTCAGCAGGCCGGCGATAGGCGACTGCCCGGCGTTGGCGAAAATGGCGTTTTTGAAGTTACTGTAATTCGGGTCGCTGCCCGGTACATTGTTTTCCGGCACCATGTAGGGGGTGAAGGTGGCCACATAGGCTGCAATTTGAGCTGACGTCGGATTGCTTCCCGCGGTGGTCACGGGCACCAGCATATTCCCGGTGGTGGCGTTCACATTACCCAGCTGCAAATAGCCGCGCTTGGCGTACATCACCTGGGGCGTGGAGGCCACGTAACCGGCATTGGTGGGATAGGTATACATGGAACCGTTGTAACTGACCGAGGGCTTGGTGTTGCTGTAGGTCATGTACACATTGCCCGCGTTGTAATCGCTGAGCGTGAATCCGGTGTAGGGAGAAGCCGGCGTGATGGTGCCATCCTCCAGGAATACGGGGTAATTGGTGAAACCGCCGCTGTTCGACAGGAATACGTCGTTGATGGGCGGATCGTCACTGCGGTTGGCCACGGCCATGAATTCGCTAGCCGGACTCTCCAACTGCGAGAGCGTCAGGCCGGGGTTAGCGGTTAGCAATTCAGTCAGCATGGAATTGCAATCACTATTCACCGACGAGGTCGCGGCGTAACATGGATTGATCACGTACTGGATGCCGCCGCTGGGCGCCGAATAGGTGCCCGAAAAAGTGAAACCACCCGGGGGGCTCATATAGTAAGCCCAGGTCTGATTCCAGCTCGCACCGGAGACGGAGTAGTCCATCAGGCCGAAGTCGGTCATGCTCGCGTAAGCACTGATCACTGAGGTGATGGAGGCCTTGGCGATGTTCAGCCGGCTGGGCGCATTGTCGCCATAGTAGGTATAGGTGGTGCTGTAAGGGCTGGACGAGGGCGGATCCCACTGCCACTCATGGCAATAGTAGGTAGTCGTCGGCGGGCATGGAACACCGGAATCGCCCGGGCCGGTGCCACACGGGGGTGGAGTCGGACCACCACCGGTGGATCTGGGATGCACGCCGCCGCCGCTTCCACCACTCCCGACGAGATAACTCAAGTTGTTCAGACCCAGCAGCATGGCTGCCGGGTTCACGGCGGAAATCCCGTACGGAACTGCCAAGCGGCTGGCAAGACGCTCGCCTGAGGAACGCGACAGCATGGCGACCGGGCCCGGATCGGTGCTTTTGTAGAAACCGTTGTTGCCGCCAACGTTCACCCCGTTGTAATACCAGACTTGGGTCGAATCCCAAGTCAGAACTGACCCCGGCCAGGGATCCAAAGAAGTGCTGGGCGGAGTACCTGAGGGTTGTGGCAGTGAGGTAACCCCCGGGATGGATGTGACCGGGGTGTTGGCCTCATTGTGCGAGCAATACCAATAATTGCCATAGTAGTTCGTCCCGGTCACCGTATAGGAATCAACGGCCGCATTATAGGGTGCCTGGCCTGCGGGCGCCGTGCCGGTACCCAAGGGCGGCGTGAAGCTCGCGGGAATGGTGTAATTCACCGGCGATGTGGAGGCGTGCAGCGAGGGCCAACTGGACTGTGGATTACCGGACCAGGTCATGATGGCGCTCTGGGGCGCGTTGCTGGTGAGCAGCACGTTGCCGTCGTCGCTGATGTTGTCGCTGCTGTCCATGGAATTGGAGTTGGTGAGCGCGATAAGCACCTGCGGATGACTCGGAACGATGACCGTCAGCGGGGTGCCGGAGATGGCCACCATGGGCGGCGGGCTGGCGCTCAGGGCCAGGCTGGTGACGCCCGCGAGTAACACGCCGGAAATCGCCGCCACCGCGGTGGTCAGCAGCCAGGTTCTCTTGATGCGTTCGATGCTCATGGTGCTTGTCCTCAAGCGCGGGTTGCGCGCCGCTGGGTTACTTCAATCAGGGCTGGTACACGCTTTGCAGCATGGCCGTGGCCGTGCTGTCACCGCCGGTGCCGAGGGCGGTGATGCGGTAAAGCTGGATCGTGGGCGAACCGCCGCCGTATTGCTGCGTGCCGAGATTCCCGCCGGGTACCGCGATCGGCGGCATTTGTTCGATGATGAATTCCGGTGGTGCGGCCACGTATTGAAGGCTAGATCCTGTAACGGCGGAATAGCTGAGAACGTTGCCGGCTGTGCTCCAGAATCCCGGGACCTGCCATAAAGGCGTGGTATTCGTGGCAGGCGGGGTTGGAGCGCCCGGATTGAATAGATAGGTGCCGTTGGCGTTGGCGCTGAAGTTGGCGCACAGCGCCGAACCCGAGTTCAGGCAGCTCTCGGCGGCGCGCAGACCGGCCTCGGCTGCCTGGAAGGCCATATCGCGGCTGCGCGTATTGCCCGCCATGCGTTCTTGCAGCGACGTGCTTTGGGCTGCGGCCAAACCGAGGATGGTGAGCACCAACAGCAGGATGAGCGCCACGATCAGCACAAAGCCGTGCTGTGTGGAATGCCGGAAGTCTGCGGTGGGATGTGGTGTTTTCATATTCGATCCTCGCCTCATGGCAGGCTGTTGCGGATACCGATGGTGGCGGTGAATACCTGCCGCAGGCGCGTGTCCAACGGCGCCTTGATGGTGGTGTCTTCAAGTTGGTACTGTGGCGCAGCTGCGGGCAGCGGCACGGCACCCATGTCGCTGCGCATCAACAGCGCAACCCGTACGCTTACCACAGTGCTCCAGTCTGCGACATTGGTTGCAGTGACATATTGGCTGGGCACCTGGCTGCCGGTGGTGTCCACGCCATAGAGTACCTGCATGTTTTCCACCCCCGGCACCAGTTCCTGTGAGTTGAAGCCGTTGACTTTGGTGGTATCGGTGGTGGCTTCGAACAGTGCGGGCGAGCCATCAACGGCCTTGCCAATGTAATACACCACCGAAACGGGTGTTGAAATTTGGGCGCCCTCAAAATTTGAAGAGATAACGTTGGTAAAATTCCCTGGCGTGGTGCTACCCGTGTTATGGACGACCAGGGTGCCGCCCCCGGTAACATTGGTGGCTTGCATGATCAGGGTATCTACACAGTTGCTAATCACCATGATCTGCCCTGGCTGTACCCCCCCCGCAATGCTGATAGAGAAGTTGGCCGCCGGCGGAGCGGGATCACTCGTTATATAGACCGGGTCAGCACCGCCTATGCTGTTGCGTAACACCAGCACATCGGTACCGGGTATCACCAGGTTTTGCAAGCTGCTGTCGAGGGTAGGTGCCCAATTGCCGGTACCGGTGACCGGGCTGGGATTTTCAGACGTGATGGTATAGGTGTTGCCTGGCGCGGTGCCGGTGAATTCAAATCCGGTGATGCCGATGGTGAAGTCGTAGGCCAGACTGGTGTTCGCGGGAGGGTTCAGATCGTTAGTCACATTAGCGCTACTCTTGGCGCAGCCCATGTAGCCCGCCATGCGCGTGTCCTTGCGGATGAAGTCCAGCGCGAAACGCCCGTTTTCCTGTATCTGGGCCACGGCGCCGTTGATGCTGTAACTCTGGCGGCTGGAGATGAAGATGGACAGCACGCCGGCGATCAGGATCAAACCCACCACCATGGCGATCATCAACTCGATGAGCGATAGGCCGGTCTGCCGGGGGTTGAGTTGGAGTTGGTTGCGGCGCATGCGGGTCTTTCCTATTGCAGCGCCGAGCTGACGCCCAGGCTGAAGGTGGTGGCGGTGGGCGCACCGCCTTTCTGCAGACTGTCATGGGCGCGGCTGTCATTCCACAACACTGTCACGGTCACGTTGACGATACCGCCGGCGGTGGTGGCGGCGATGGCGCCCCGGCCCTGGGGAAGTTGCTGCGCCAGATCGTATTCCCATTGTCCCAGGTCGTAGGCTGCCAGTTGTCCAGAACTGCAACTACCAGTGGTACAAGTAGTGGGGCTGGCTCCGGTGGCCGCAGAAGCAGGCATTGTCACGTTATAGCTGAGGTTGTTTGCGGCCGGCAGATTGGCGCGCATGCGGTCAATGATGTTATAGGCGAGGGCCGTGGCCTGGGTGCGCATGTAGGCGCTGTCGTTGCTCTTGAGGGCGGTGCTGATCAAGGCGGCGATGCCCAGCAGGCCCACCGACAGGATCACCAACGCGATCAATACTTCCAGCAGGCTGAAGCCGGCGCTCGTTCGGCGCTGGCGATGTGTGAGGTTGATTTGATTCCCGCTATCCATAAAAACCAATTCCTTATTCCTGTTCCGAATTGCTCCCGGATTTTTAATACGTTCTCAATATCTTATGGGCAGGTCAGCGCGGTGGTCGTGTCAATTTCGTAACCCACCCTGGTAGCCGTTTCCGCACGGCCGGTTATGTTCAGATCTATGGACCGGGCATAGCTGGCACCGCGGGTATCGCATAATTTGAAAGTACTGGTAGTGGAAGGCGAGAGCATTCCTGTCGAATTGAATGTAAAACTGTTGCCGCCGCTGCTGGTGAGAGTGTTGTTGCCGCTGATTGCCGGGAATACACGGATGGTTGACGTGGTGGCGCCGGGTGGCAGGGTATCGTAGAACACGATCCAGCCGTTGGCCCAGTTGGTGGCGGTACAGGCGGCGCTGTTGCCGGCGCAGAGGGTCACGTTGTTGCCGTATTTGATGGCCTCGCTGCGCGCCAGTGTCAGGCCATCGAGCAGCGCGTTAATCTGGGAAATGTCGCGGTCGCCTTTGATGGTGGCGCTGAAATTTGGCACCGCGATGGCGGCAAGAATGGCGACGACTGCCAGCAGTACCAGCAATTCGATCAAGCTGAAGCCTTTCAGGTTTTTCATGGACTAGAATATAGGCGAAGACTTTATTTATGTTAAGCATAAACCGACCAGCGCCCAGGAATCGGCGACCGGCGGCCACGACACACTATAACCTTCACAATCAACAGCTTAGGAAATATGAACAACGATAGGGAATTCTTTCAGGAGCCGGCGGTTTTAAGTAACCAATATCAAGATGATGGTGTACTGCGAGCCTGGCTCAAGGCGCGGATGCCGGCAGAGGTGCTCCGGGAAATCCAGCCAGGCTTGGAGCGATTGGGCGGACGGGCCGCCGGTGAGCTGTTGGTCATGGCCGCGGATGCCGAGGCCCACCCGCCACGGCATATCCCCTATGACCCCTGGGGCCGGCGGGTGGATCGCATCGAGGTGGCGGAGGGCTGGAAAGCCCTGCAGCGGGTGGCGGCGGAAGAGGGCATCGTCGCCAGCGCTTACGAACGCCGCCAGGGACCCTGGTCGAGGTTGCACCAATTCGTGCGGCTCTACTTATATAACCCATCGTCCGCCCTGTATTCCTGCCCGCTGGCCATGAGCGACGGTGCCGCCCGGGTGCTTGAGTTGCACGCCGACGCGGACTTGAAGCAGCACTGGCTGCCGCATCTCCTGAGCCGCGACCCCAGGACGTTTTGGACCTCGGGCCAGTGGATGACGGAGCGTACCGGCGGTTCCGATGTGAGCGGTACCACCACGCTGGCGCTGCTGGAGAACGGCGGCTACCGGCTCCACGGCAGCAAGTGGTTCACGTCCGCCACCACCTCCGAGCTGGCGCTCACCCTGGCGCGGGATGAAGCTCTGGATGCCGGCGGCAAGCTCAGCCTGTTCGGCCTGGAGTTGCGCGACGCCCAGGGGAATCTCAACAATATTTGCGTGAACCGCCTGAAAGACAAGCTCGGTACCCGTGCATTGCCTACCGCCGAATTGACGCTTGCAGGTACGCCGGCGGTGCGTATCGGCGCCGCCGGGCACGGCGTCAAGAACATCACCACAGTGCTCAATATCACGCGAGTCTACAATGCCGTATGCGCGGTGAGCTATATGCGCCGCGGCCTGGCATTGGCCGAGGATTATGCCCGCAAGCGTCGTGCCTTCGGCAAGTTGCTGATGGAGCATCCGCTGCACCGGGAAACGCTTGCGGATCTGCTCGCGGAATTTACCGGTGCGCTGCACCTGGTTATGCATCTGGGTGTGCTGCTGGGCCGCGACGAAACCGGCGTTGCCAGCGGCGATGACCAGGCGTTGCTGCGGTTGCTTACGCCTGTGGCCAAACTCTATACCGCCAAACAGGCGATTGCCAGCGCCAGTGAAGTGCTGGAATGTTTCGGGGGTTTGGGTTACATCGAAGATACGGGGTTGCCGTCGTTATTGCGCGACTGCCAGGTGTTGTCCATCTGGGAGGGCACCACCAATGTGTTGTCACTGGATGTGTTGCGCGTGATCGAGAATGCAGACGTATTGGAGGTGCTGGCCGCCGACGTCACCCGTCAGTTGGCGGGTTTGCAGCGCCCGGAGTTGATGGTGCTGCGGGTCAGCATCCAACGCGCCCTGAAGGACATTATTGTGTGGCCTCAAAGCGCTGGTAAATCCGGCCGCGATAGCCTGGAGGCCGGCGCGCGCCGCTTCGCGTTCAGCGTGGCGCGTACCTATACGGCCGCGTTATTGGCGGGTGCCGCCCAGAACGGCCATGTGAGCAACGACACCCTACAACGCTGGTGCCGGGCTCCATTGACTCTGCTATGAACAGCAGAATGAGTCCGCAAACTGTTACTCGCTTATATAGATAACCTGTACACCGTCAATGCCAGGCATCGCATCGTGGCCGATGGTTGAGAAGCCCGCAGTACTGGCGATTTTCGCGCTCACCTATCTGGGTATTGCGGCCGGACGCGTCCCCGGCCTGAAACTCGACCGTACCGGCATCGTCATGTTGGGCGCGATTGCCATAATGGTATTCGGCGGTCTGTCGACGCCAAAAATTGTCGGATTCATCGATTGGCCGACTATTCTGCTGTTGTTTGGTTTCTTTGTGCTCTCGGCCCAGTTGCGGCTATCCGGATTTTTTGATGCGGTGGCGGGGGGCATCGCGCGGCGACTGGGTAATCCGGCGCGCTTCCTGATGCTGCTGATGCTGGCCACAGCGGCACTTTCGGCATTCCTGAACCATGACATTGTTTGCTTCGTATTCACGCCGATTGTCGCCATGTCGTTGCTGAGACGGCAATTAAATCCCGTTCCCTTCCTGATTGCCATCGCCGTTGCCAGCAACATCGGTGCGGCCGCCACCTTCGTTGGCAACCCGCAGGACATGATGATCGCGCAGATCGCCGGACTTGGGTTTGGCCGTTACCTGTTATGGTGCTGCCTGCCGGTGCTGTTCGCGCTCGCTTGCGCGTATGCGATTATCTGGGTGCTGTCGCGCCATCGTCTGGCGGCCACACTGAAAGCGCCTGCCAGCACGGGCGTAAATACGCCCCCATTTAACCGCCCACACACCATCAAGGGATTGGTCATTCTGGTTATCGTTATCGGATTGTTTTTCTCACCCCTGCCCAAGGCACTCGTGGTGATGACGGCCGCAGCGATCCATCTGGCCAGTCCCAAGTTTCGCACCCAGGATTTGCTGAGACTGGTGGATTGGCCGATCCTGGTGCTGTTCATGGGCCTGTTTGTGGTCACCGGGGCGTTTCAGGCCACCGGCTACGGCGACCTGGCGCTGCAATGGTTGGCGCGGGGCGGGTTGCATCTGCAATCGTTGCCGACGTTGACGCTGGTCACGGCAACGCTATCCAACCTGATCAACAACTCGGCCGCCGTGATGTTGCTGCTCAAGGTGGCGAATGTCACGCAGCCGCCGGCGGCCTACGTGCTGGCGCTCGCCAACAGTTTCGGCGGCAGCCTGCTCATCGTCGGCAGCGTCTCAAACATCATCGTCGTACAACAGGCGCGCGAGCTGGGAATCAACATCGCGTTTCGCGACTTTGCCCGCTTGGGCATTCCGGTGACGCTCGCAGCCCTGGCGGGACTGATCGGCTGGGTATTG
>DAHVFI010000053.1 GCA_027317045.1 Gammaproteobacteria bacterium | reverse complement strand
ACGCTGAAGACCGGCATCCGCATTGGGCTGTGCGGACTGATAAAACGCGATGCCTTGGCGGATGTGGATCTGGGCTTCGCCTTGCTGGCCGGCTTCCGGGGCAAGGGTTATGCCCAGGAGTCTGCCAGCGCGGTGCTGGAGTACGCAAAAAATACCCTCGGCCTGCGGCGCATCCTGGCCATCGCCTCGCCCGACAACCAGCGCTCCATCAAAGTGCTGGAGAACATCGGCTTCGGCTACGAACAGACGCTGATACTCTCCGGACAGGTACATGCGACCAAACTCTTTGCCTGCCCGCCGGATAGCAGTCAGACAGGCGCAAGCTGACTTGCATGACGCGCACTCCGGAATACAAAGCCACACCGATAGTGAGCGCTTTCTTTGTGGTGGAAGGCGCGTGGTGGGATGAGCCGACTGCGTGGCGGGAATCGAGAAACGGCGTAATCACAGACCGGCCCTGGTTTTACAAAACCGGAAGTAAGGAATTAATTCCGAATGCGGTCAGCAGCAAGGCTTTGTGCCGATCGGCATGGGCCGGCAACCATGATAAGCCTGCGCCAGTTTGCATCCGCCGTTTGAATTAGTCCAAGTCTAATTCAGTGGACCAGCGGATTAACGCTGCGTAGCTGTTGGCAATGATCTAGATCATGTTATCCGCACGTCTACATCAATAGACTTCCACCTCATCCCGGTCAGACCCGTGTGAGGCTGTCAGCGTGGAGCTCGTTGCCCCTGCAGGAAACCTGCCTTCGCTGAAGGCGGCGATTGATAACGGTGCGGACGCCGTCTATATCGGTATGCGCAATGACACCAACGCACGGCATTTCCCCGGTCTGAATTTTGAGGAAAGCAATCTTGCCAAAGCCGTGTTCTACGCGCATGTCGCTGGAGCCAAGGCTTTTCTTGCGATCAACACCTATCCTCAGCCGCAGGGCTGGGCACGCTGGCAGCGTGCCGTCGACGTTGCGGATGATGCCGGCTTCGACGCCCTGATCGTTGCCGACATGGGCGTGATGGAATATGCGGCGAGCCGCCATCCGAATCTGCGCTTGCACCTGTCGGTGCAGGCATCGGCCACCAACCGGCATGCGCTGGGCTTGTATCAGCAGCAATTTGGCATCCGGCGGGCGGTGCTGCCAAGGGTGCTGTCACTGGAACAGGTGACCCGGCTCGCAAAGCACAGCCCCGTGGATCTCGAGGTTTTTGCGTTTGGCAGTTTGTGCATCATGGTTGAAGGCCGCTGCCAGCTGTCTTCCTATGCCACCGGCAAATCGCCGAACCTCTGCGGCGCTTGTTCGCCGGCGGAGTTCGTAGCCTGGCACTCAACCGCAGACGGCCTCGAATCGCGCCTCAACGGCTTGCTCATGGACCGCTTCCCCGCCGGCACTGTCACCGGCTACCCGGTGATTTGCAAAGGCAGATTCCGTGCCGCCGATTCTGTCTATCATGTGATCGAGGAACCCACGAGCCTCAATACCATTGAACTGCTGCCGTTGCTTGCCAAGGCGGGTATCAAGGCCATCAAGATCGAGGGCCGGCAGCGAGGCACCGCCTATGTTGCACAGGTGACCCGCATTTGGCGCGCCGCACTGGATGCCCTGAGCACACAGAAAGACGCATTCACGGTGCGTCATGAGTGGGCGGAGTCCCTGGCCGGCATTTCCGAGGGCGCACACACCACCCTCGGCGCCTATCACCGTCCCTGGCAGTGAAGTCATGACCGCCATGTCGGCCATGAAAATCTCCCTGGGTCCGGTTCTTTATTACTGGCCACGCGCCACGCTCTTGGATTTTTACGCACAGGCGGCCGGGTGGCCGGTGGATTCCCTCTATCTGGGGGAAACGGTGTGTTCCAAGCGGCGCGCCTTGCGCACCGTTGAGTGGATTGATCTGGCCCGTGAAATTTCCCAGACCGGCAAACAGGCGGTGCTTTCCACGCTCACGCTCATCGAGGCTGAATCGGAATTGAGTACCTTGGCACGGCTGTGTGACAACGGCGATGTGCTGGTGGAGGCCAACGACATGGCCGCGGTGCATCTGCTAAGCGAAAAGCGGTTGCCGTTCGCGGTGGGACCGGCCATCAACGTGTATAACACCCGCAGCCTGCATTATCTGCAACGCCTGGGGTTGATGCGCTGGACGGCACCCATGGAACTGCCGCGCATGACACTGGCCGCAATTCTTGAGGAGGCCGATGACCTGGGATTCGGAGAACGTTTTGAAACCGAGATATTCGCCTTTGGTCACATGCCGCTGGCCTACTCCGCACGTTGCTTCACCGCGCGCGCCAATAACCAGCCAAAAGACGGCTGTGAATTTGAATGTCTCAAGTACCCGGATGGGCTGGCGGTATACACACAGGACGATGAGCGTCTGCTGACGCTGAACGGCATTCAGACCCAGTCAGGCGATGTACTCAACCTCATTCCGGAATGGAAAGACATGCAGGCCCTGGGCGTGCAGCTCCTGCGGATCAGCCCGCAATCACAGCATATGCGGGAAATCATCGATCACACGCATGCGGCACTGCGCCGGGGCGCTTTGCCCGACCTGTCCGCATTCATCGAGGGTGCCGGCTGCAACGGCTATTGGTTTGGACAAGCCGGCCATCTGCAGATGGAATCCGAACGGAGCATGCCATGAGTCCTGGCCCTTCAGCCGGATCTGCGTTGGCTGTCGGACAGCAGCCTGTCGCCCGCGTGCAGCGCGATTTTTGCCGGCCATGGAAGCTCATCGAGATCGAGGGCGTCCAGGAAATTCTTAACCGTCAGTCCGAGGGCCACGTCGCCGTCAATCGCGAGACGCCGCTGAAAAAACAGCGTGTCGGCATCCACTCGCCGCATCGCCAGCATCATGAATTCCGCAGGCCGGGCTCGAATGGTCACTTCCGGAAGCGCGCGCTGCGGCAGCGCACACAGCCTGCGGCAGTGCAGCGTGAAAGCCCAGCGCGCCCCGCAATCCTCAAACTGGACGGCAAGCCGGCGGCCCTCAAGAAAATCCAGATCCCCGCGTGCCATGTGGATACCAAAAACCTGGTTCACAAACACCGAGAGCATCTTTTCGAACAGGGGCGCGGCAATTCCATTCGCGGAAAAGTGCATGGCTTTGAGCGCGAGGCTGCGCGCTGGTGATGCATGCTCGCCATGCCGCGGTTTGCGGACAGTGTCTTTTAGAAACATGGGCATATCCTCGGATTGGGTAGCGCGAGGATACGACAAACCAGCGGCAGGGAAATTGATGCAGGTCATGGCTTTGCAGAAACCAGCAGGCGCAATAGCGTGTTTGCGCGCATGAAGGCCGGGCGACCCCGGATCGATGCTGAGCGCGTATCGCCGTTCAGCCGCAGCTTGAGCCGGATCCGCCGTCAAATCGACCGGGTGGATGCTGAAATGGTCGCGCTGATTGCGAAACGTGCTGCCTTGACCCGGTGTGCGCTCACTTTGAAGGCGGAACATGGAGCGTGCCTTCATTGCCCACAACGTGAGCAGGAAATACTGGATCGCGTCAAAGCCCTGGCAGCCGGCTATGGAATAGACAGCCTCGCTGTGGAGCGTGTTTTTATGCTGCTGCTGCGCCAGCATGTCGGGCCAGACAGCGGAACGGTCGCGGGTCCGATGCCGCCTATCGAGTAACCAGCGCAGGCAAACACTCGGCATTCCGAACGTGAAACAAATCAGCTTTACGCGGGATGTAGAGGCAACAGGGATCAAGTCTTGAGTTAATATATTTCCAATCCGATCCCGTGAATTCAATCATCGCAGCGTAAGGAAATAATTTCCCTTTTGGCTGCGCGCAAACCCACGGTATATTTGAGCCATGCAAACAGAAAATCCGGTGCTGCAAGGCAAGCACGTGCGTCTCGAACCGCTGGAGCAGCGTCACGTGAGCGGCTTGGTGGCCGCCGCCGCAGCGGACACCGCCCTCTACCAGTGGAGCGTCGTTCCCCAGGGCAAGATTGAGGCCACCCGCTACGTCAACACCGCCCTGACTTGGCGGGATGCCGGCAGCGCCGTACCGTTCGCCACTGTCCGCGTGGATGACGGTGTGGTCATTGGCTCCACGCGTTTCTGGAACCTGGAGCGCTGGGCGTGGCCGCACGGCCACGCGCGCCACGGCCGCCATGCGCCCGACGCCTGCGAGATCGGCTACACCTGGCTGACCCGTACGGCCGTGCGCACGTCCGCCAACACCGAGGCCAAACTGCTGATGCTGACCCACGCCTTCGAAACCTGGCGGGTGCTGCGTGTCTGTTTTCACACGGACGCACGCAACCAGCGCTCACGCGCCGCCCTCGAGCGCATCGGCGGCAGTTTCGAGGGAATTCTGCGTGCGCATCGGCTGGCCGCTGACAGCAGCGCGCGTGACTCGGCACGCTATTCGATCCTGGAGCCGGAGTGGCCGGCGCTGAAGGCACGGCTGGGCCGCCTTTTGAATCAAGACAAGAATTAGAAGTCAGCTTTATATATTGAAGGCAATGGTAAAGTTTTGAGTTGATAGATTGCCGGATCCAGTCAGCCCCTGTGCCCAAGGAGATCGAAATGCGCTACTTCCTATACAAACTCAATCCACCGCGGCCGAGTTTCATTTCGGACATCACGCCGGCCGAGACCAAGCTCATGCAGGCGCATGGACTTTACTGGCGCGGCCTGATGGCCAAGGGCATGGTGCTGGCATTCGGGCCGGTCGCCGATCCCAAAGGCGCTTACGGCATTGCCGTCGTCCAGCTCGAAAACGGCGCCGATACGTTGCCTCTCGCCGACAACGATCCGGTGATCAAGGCCAACGCCGGATTCAGTTTCGAGATACACCCGATGCCGCAGCTGCTGCATCCATCGATATGATAAGGGGGACGTGGATTAGGATATTTTTATCTACCCAATGGCAATGTCTGCTTCGCGATTTCACATTCCAACGAGCACCGTCAGCGCGCGTTATATTTGCGGTTAAAGCCGCACGCTCGCAGCTTTAAGTGTATAGTCCCGCTACGCATTGCAGTCAGTGCTGTTTGAAACAATACGCTAAGGCAGCGGTTTCGCCTCCCTCCGTTTTGGATCTACGCCCTGGAACGAATCCCGTCGCTGCACCCCGCTGCTGTGCGAAGCAGTCATCGTCAGTAGCACGCGCATACCAGCGCTATCGTCGCCGCCTGTCCGGTCAAAATTCACGGAACTATTGAATCAAGGACCAATTATTATGAACCATTCCAAATACAATCCGAAGTATGACCCCAAACACACTTCAAACCAGCCTCAGGCGACTGCGCCCGTTGTGCAGGCGCCGGCAGTAACGCCGGCCGTGAATAGCCCGCCGGCGCAGGCGGCAACGGCGCCACCCACCGAGACCAGGAGCCCCGATGAAGTGGTCGCGGAACCGAATCGCCAGGATACCAAGGCGGACTCCCAAGACGCCCCCGTGGCCATGAACGCGGCCGCACCCGTCACTAACGAGAACCCTGATGCGTCCATCAGCGACGGCCGCGAGCCAGCCATCGGCAATAGCGTACACGCCGTTCGCGAACCGAGTGCCCTGACCGGGGGACTGCCGGAACTGCCGGCAGCGCAAACGGACAACGGGACCGGCGAAAACACGCCTGGACTTTCGGCCAAGGCCATCTCATAAGCTTGCGGTTGCAGGCAGCCTACAGACGGCAACGGGGTTGCCGGCTTTTTAATTTTAGATTTGCAGAGCCACACTGGAATTCAGCACATGTATATGAATTATTTTGTCGGGTATAAATGGTGGCATTTGCCAGCGATCGCGACCATCTCCGCGATGTCGATCACGGCATGCATCTATCTGATTTCTGTCAGTCATTTCGGCACCAATATGGCGTTTATGTTCAGCAATCTGATTTGACCCCTGTCAGCAGGGTATGCGCCCGGTCTGAATCCGCATGCAAAGTCCAAGGATGCCCTGGGCATGGGGCGATGGTTCTCCATGCGGGACTGTTGGTGAGGCCCACGCCGCTTGGCTGAGCGTGGGATCGGTGAAAATTGCCCGCGCAGAACCGGTAAACACGGCAAGTTCTGAATAAGCGGTTATCCATCATTACTGTCCTTTCCCCGCCTGCGCCGTAGGCACACCGGAATTAAGCGTATAGTCTGTCTTGATTCTATGTTTGCCCGGAAAATATCCGATGAATCAGCATGCTTGCAGTTTCCGCGGCGCTTCCGGCGCCGATTATGGCTATTACGTATTCTCCCCGAATTTCAAACCCGACGATAACCGCTTCTACAACTACCTGTTTGCCAGCCTGTCGGCGGAGGGCGGCTGGATCCCGCTGTTTATCGGGCAGGGCGACCTGAAACAATACTTGAGCGATCAGGCCCATGTGCAAGAGGTCGCGCTTAACGGCGCCACCCACGTGCTTGCGCATGTGAGCCCGCATGAACAGCAACGGCGCATGGAAGCATTGGACATGCTGGCCAGTCATCCCCAGGCGCATGCCTTCAGCGGTTGTAACGTCAATACCTTGGCGAGCGCAGCACTGTTGAGTGCGCCAAAAACCGGGGACAGCACTTCGCCTGTCAATAAATCATCGAAGCGCTGTTTTCCAAAAGATCAGGCCTTCAAAAACCATTCACCATCGCTGCAATCGCTTGACAGCGTGTGGACGCGGCTACGCGCCAAAATCCGGGGTTGATTTATGGATAGAAAAATCATCTCGATCGGACAATTAATGTCGATTCTGAATACCCGGCTCAAGATGCACAAGGCATCGAGACTTTGCCGTATCACCGCCATCATGCCGTTGGCTATTGACGGCGGCTCGGCGGCCTGCAATTGGTCTCCGAATGTGACTTTCAGTTCAAATGGCTGCGATAGGGCGAGCGCAAGCCCAAGTATCCGGCGTGTCGTGATGGCCGCACAACGGGAGTTTAATCTCTCGCGCGTGACTGCCGTGACAGCTGCATCGTAGTTGCTGTTCCCGGGTGCGCTGCGTGCGTGCCGCTATTTGCTATGCAGCGTAATCATCACTTTATGTGTTCGCTTGCTGCGGACTACACTTGCATACTGATCACGGGCCTGTGCGGCTCGCAATCACGGACGCGACCACACCGGTGAAGCGATGAGCATGGGTAATCCGAGACCGCCAAACGGTTCTCTGTTCGAAGATAACAAGCATACCCAAATCGTGACGAACCTGTGGATAGTCAAGACGACACAGAGCCGGAATTGTGCTTCCAATTATTCGCCAGCATCCAGAGTCCGCCGTAGACGATGAACAGCGGCCACCACCGGTTCCAGGATAAATTCAGCAGAAAGAACAGGGCGACGGTGATGACCGCGGCGGCGGATACCAGCGAATGCAGCACCACGCCGTCGAATTTTTGTTGCTGCCGGTAGCGCCGGACCGCGTAGGACAGGGGTCCCACGGCGCCGATAAGGATGAACAGGGCCCACCAATTGTGATACTCCATGAAGGGCAAGGTGATGCCGAAATTGCGCAGCAGGATAAATACGCCGAAGGCGATGACGATCAGGGCCGTCGCCAGCCCGCCCCAGTGGCGGCAGGTAGGTTTTGATTCCTGAATGTCCATCACTCATCCTCCGGTGTGGTGGTCGCGTATACACTAGTACCGGTTGCCCCATCCGGCAAGTGACGAACGTCACTTTATCCGAGTGATGGCATCCGACGGATGGTAAAATTTATGAGCAGCTAGAGGGCAGGCCGGCGTGGACCGCAAACAGCATTGGGAACAGGTGTACCGGCAGAAACCGGATGAGACGCTCAGCTGGTTTCAGCCGCGACCGGAAATTTCCCTGGACTTGATCCATGCCGCCGGCCTGCGGAAAACCGAGGCGCTCATTGATGTGGGCGGCGGCGCTTCGCGGCTGGTGGATCAGCTGCAGGCGGAAGGTTTCACGGACCTTACCGTGCTGGATATTGCGGAACAGGCGCTCATAGCAGCACGCACACGTCTCGGCAATTCGGCCAGCCAGGTTCACTGGATCGCAGCCGACGTCACCGCTTGGCAACCCGGCCGCAGTTATCGCCTATGGCATGACCGGGCGGTGTTCCACTTTCTCACCGACCCGGCTGAGCGGGCGGCCTATCGCAAGAATCTGCAAGCGGCCCTTACTCCCGGCGGCACAGCCATCATCGCCAGTTTCGCCCCGGACGGCCCGGAACGCTGCAGCGGACTGCCGGTACAGCGTTACTCGCCGGGAACGCTCGCTGCTGAGCTGGGTCCAGGATTTCGCCTGATCACACACCGTAACGAAGCGCACAACACACCGACAGGCAAAGTTCAACAATTCCAGTATTCAGTCTTTGAATACCTTAATCTTAAGATGAAAGCCATCACCTGATGCGTTACCAGGCTATTAAGATCTATATTGATTTCGTAGACACCGGAAGATCCGCTAACGGCCAAAAGGGGACGTTCAAGCTTCACATCTTTCGGGCAATCAACATGGCAACAAGCATATAGAAAGTCATGAGAAAGTATGCAAGATGGTGATTTCAAGTGCTGGAATTGCGGTAAGTGGAAGAACAACCAACAGTTAGCTTCGATACCATTTGTCGTCAAGCTTGCTGCTTCGATCATGGCGTTTTTCTTTGCAAAGTCTCTGTTATATCCACGAATGACGTGTAAGCAGTGTCGATTTCAGTTTATGGCTGTGACCGTTCTTGGGATCATTCTTATCGGTACAATTGCATTAATCGTCATATTTGGTCGGAAGTAATTTAGGGGCATTACTAATACATCTGTATACGGCCAAAAGCAGACATACAGACATACAGACATACACAATTTATAAATTCCAGCGCGCAAGCTCATTCCGTAACTTTAGTTTATGCTTAAAATCAAAATATTAACCGCAGTAGATACTAAATACTGATTTAATTGCTACACGGAAATATATGTCATATTTAGAAGAAGCGATTATCGTTCTCGGATTCTGCGCATTATTTCTTAGTAATATTAATTTATTATTATTTTTATTAACTACGATCATCTATATTGGAATTGGAACTGTAACATTCGTTACTCCAATAACACATACAACTAAAATTATAGTTATAATTGTTGAATTAGTCATAATCATAATTTCATTAATGTCGGGAGCGTGGCAGATAACGCATTTCAGGCAAATAAAAAATCATGAAAATAATATTCGCACTACATTATTAAATGCGTTTATCATGAAAGAAATGGATAAAATCCACCAGCGAAAATTAAAATAACAAGCAGTTGGGCAAATGACCGCTTTGGGTCGGCAGCAGACGGTCGTAAGGTAGAATCGCAGAAACACGGTGTGGCAGGCTGCTTCCGGCCAGGAGCGCCTGTCGCAGCAGGCTCGTTGATCTCTGATAGCCGACGTTCGACTAGAGCCCTGCCCGTCAGCCCTGACATCCGCATATTAACTGTTAGATTTGTATAATTGAATTTATCGGATTTGAAATGGTTCAATAGTCATGAGCAAAATGTTTAAACAAATTACATCGAAAGAGTTGTGGCAAAGAGTTTCTTATTTCTCAGTTCGTCATTCTGTTGAAAAGATGAAACAGCCAATTAAGAAGGCAGATATGTTGCCACTATCAATTGCGCTGCTTTTATCGTTTGCGCTATTCTTTCTGATTACATTTTTAAGGAAACTCTGATTAATTCGCACTGTCATAGCATACATCAATTATTTTGATGGAGAGATGAAGATGCGCGAGCAGCAAGCGACGTTTGCAGAAACCGGGTTTGAGCAGTATCGCAAGAGCACGCGACGTGAACAGT
>DAHVFI010000297.1 GCA_027317045.1 Gammaproteobacteria bacterium | reverse complement strand
GGCCAGGAGCGCGCCAAGAAAATCCTTTCCGTGGCCGTATACAATCATTATAAGCGCCTGGATGTACGCAGCACACATAACAAAGATGATGTGGAGTTGGCCAAGAGCAATATCCTGCTCATCGGTCCCACCGGTTCCGGCAAGACACTGCTGGCGGAAACGCTGGCGCGCCTGTTGAATGTGCCCTTCACGATTGCCGACGCCACCACGCTTACTGAAGCAGGTTACGTGGGCGAGGATGTGGAGAATATCATCCAGAAATTGCTGCAGAAATGTGATTACGATGTGGAGAAGGCCCAGACCGGCATTGTCTACATCGATGAAATTGACAAGATTTCACGCAAGTCCGATAACCCGTCCATCACCCGCGACGTCTCAGGCGAAGGTGTGCAGCAGGCGCTGCTGAAACTCATTGAAGGCACTATTGCATCTGTGCCTCCGCAGGGTGGTCGAAAGCATCCGCAGCAGGAATTCCTGCAGGTGGACACCAGTAATATCCTGTTCCTTTGCGGTGGCGCGTTCGCGGGGCTGGAAAAAATCATTCGCAATCGCACGGAAAAGAGCGGTATCGGCTTCATGGCTGAAATTAGAGGCAAGGCCGACATCAAGAATGTGGGCGAAGTCTTGCACGATGTGGAACCGGAGGATCTTATCCGTTTTGGGCTAATCCCGGAGTTTGTGGGCCGTTTGCCGGTAGTCGCGACACTGGACGAACTTGATGAGGGCGCATTGATGCGTATCCTCACTGAACCTAAGAACGCGATTACCAAGCAATATCAGAAACTCTTCGATATGGAAGGTTGTGAGCTGGAACTTCGCGAGGATGCATTGCGCAGCACTGCACGCCGGGCCATGGAGCGTAAAACCGGTGCCCGTGGCCTGCGCACAATACTGGAACACGTATTGTTGGACATCATGTATGAATTGCCTTCCATGGAGCATGTCTCAAAAGTGGTCATCGATGAAGCGGTTATCAGCGGCGAGAACCAGCCTTACATTGTCTATGAGCGCGGAAAAAAACAGTTGGCAGCCGCGGATGGCTGAAATCCGCCGTCCGGCCGCTTGAAAATGCGAATTTCACCCGCATGCATGGATTGCGTAATCTTGAAAGCTTCCGCTATCGCTCAACCTCGGAACTCATGAAGGATCCAGTGTGACCAGCGAAACCCGTCAAACCGATCTGCTTGAAGGCCAGCCTATTCTGGTTCCGGTATTGCCGTTGCGCGATGTGGTGGTCTATCCGCACATGGTCATCCCGCTGTTTGTCGGTCGGGATAAATCCATCAAGGCGCTGGACCACGGCATGCAGGCAGGTAAGCAGATACTGCTGTTGGCGCAGAAGAGTCCGGAAGTGGACGACCCCAAAGAAAACGATGTCTACCGGGTGGGAACCCTGGCCACGATTCTGCAGCTGGTGAAACTCCCCGACGGCACCGTCAAAGTGCTGGTGGAGGGCGGCGACCGCGCGCGTATTTTGCGGATCAGCGACGGCGAGTATTTTTCCGCACTGGTAAGCGTTATCCGCACGCATTCCCAATATGATGAACGTGAGATGGATGTGCTGATGCGTTCGGCATTATCGCTGTTTGATCAGTACGTCAAGCTCAATAAGAAGATCCCGCCTGAATTGCTGACTTCCCTGGCGGGGATTGATTCGCCGGGCCGGCTTGCGGATACCATCGCCGCGCACATGCAGCTCAAGCTGGATGAGAAACAGAAAATCCTTGAACTCGAGGATGCACGTGCGCGTCTTGAGCATGTTATAGCGCTGATTGAAGGCGAGATCGATATCCTGCAGATTGAAAGACGCATCCGCGGCCGCGTCAAGCAGCAAATGGAAAAAAGCCAGCGCGAGTACTACCTGAATGAGCAGATGAAGGCTATTCAGAAGGAACTGGGTGAGCTGGAAGATGCACCTAACGAGCTTGAGGAACTGGAAAAGAAAATTCATAAGGCCGGCATGTCGAAGGAAGCCCGCGACAAGGCGATGGCGGAATTCAACAAACTCAAACTCATGTCGCCCATGTCCGCCGAAGCCACCGTGGTGCGCAACTATATCGATTGGCTGGTGAATGTGCCGTGGAAAAAGCGCACGCGCGTACGCCACGACCTTGAAGGCGCGGAAAAGATCCTCGCCGAGGACCATTACGGCCTCGATAAGGTAAAGGAACGTATCCTTGAGTACCTGGCGGTGCAGCAGCGTGTGAACAAACTCAAGGGTCCGATCCTGTGCCTGGTGGGTCCCCCGGGAGTTGGTAAAACTTCGCTGGGCCAGAGTATTGCACGCGCCACCAACCGGAAATTTGCGCGCATGTCCCTGGGCGGCGTGCGCGATGAAGCGGAGATCCGCGGGCATCGGCGCACTTATATCGGCTCCATGCCCAGCAAGATTCTGCAGAACATGGCGAAAGTCGGCGTGCGTAATCCATTGTTCCTGCTGGATGAGGTGGACAAGATGTCCATGGATTTCCGCGGCGACCCGTCCTCGGCTCTCCTTGAAGTGCTGGATCCGGAACAGAACAACACCTTTAATGATCATTATCTGGAGGTGGATCTTGATCTTTCCGAGGTGCTATTCGTGGCTACCGCCAACACCATGAATATCCCGGCGCCGTTGCTGGATCGTATGGAGGTAATCCGTCTCCCGGGTTATACCGAGGATGAGAAAATCAATATCGCCATGCGTTATCTGATACCGAAACAGATGCGTAACAATGGTCTGAAATCAGCTGAACTCACCATCAGCGAAAGCGCCATCACGGACATCATTCGTTACTACACGCGTGAAGCCGGTGTGCGTAATCTGGAACGGGAGATTTCCAAGATCTGCCGTAAGGTGGTGAAAGGCTTACTGCTCAAGCCGCGCGACAAACAGGTGCATGTACTGCCGCGTAACCTGGATGATTACCTGGGCGTACGCCGTTTCCGTTATGGCCGCGCCGAGGATCACGACCAGGTAGGCCAGGTGACCGGACTTGCCTGGACTGAAATGGGTGGCGAGTTACTGACCATCGAGGCCACGGTGGTGCCGGGCAAGGGTAAGCTGATTCACACCGGCCAGTTGGGCGGTGTGATGCAAGAATCCATCCAGGCAGCCATGACTGTGGTGCGCAGCCGTGCATCCTTGCTGGGCATCGAAACGGATTTTCATCAGAAATATGATGTGCATATCCACGTGCCGGAAGGCGCCACCCCCAAGGACGGCCCCAGCGCTGGTGTCGGCATGTGCACGGCCTTGGTATCGGCACTTACTAAGATTCCCGTACGTGCCGATGTCGCCATGACGGGCGAAATTACCCTGCGCGGTGAGGTGCTGCCCATCGGCGGGCTCAAGGAAAAACTTCTTGCGGCGCACCGTGGCGGTATTAGTATTGTGCTGATTCCACAGGAAAATGCCAAGGATCTTGTGGAGATACCCAAAAACATCAAAGGCGCACTTGATATCCATCCAATACGTTGGATAGACGAAGTATTCAAGATGGCGCTGGAGCGCATACCCGAACCGAAGCCGGCTGAACTGGTGGGGGGGGCAGCGCCGCAGGCCGAGGTGCCGGCCGCGAAAACCGAACCCGAAGGTGTGCGGCCTCATTAGATTTGATCAAGGATACCTTGAAGATTTCATATTCCGAATTTTTGGGCGCGAAAAATCAAAAAATAAATTATGGCTTTTCTTCATTTTTCAATCGCTTAGGCGATTGAAAAAAGGCATTACCTGCAAACGTCGCAAGGGTGGTTCTGATTAGCTGGAGGCGGCGTCAAGTTGACAAGTGTTTGCGGCCACCTGTATAAAATTGCGCACCACGGCAGGTTACGAGCCGCAAAACTTGCATGTGCCTGGTGACGTGAAGCGCACAGGCAGGATGTGTTTTTAAACCCGGCCAGGGGAACTGTCCATCATCAACACTCAGGCAACCAGGGGACACAACATCATGAACAAAGCTGAATTAATCAATGCAGTGGCCGAAGCCACGAAACTTTCTCATGCGGATGCGGATCGTGCCGTACAGGCGGTGCTGCATTCCATTACCGGCGCGCTCGGGAAAGGCGATCAAGTAGTGCTGGTGGGCTTCGGCACTTTCACGGTTAAACAGCGTGCGGCGCGCACCGGCCGCAATCCACAGACAGGGCAGACTATTCAGATCGCAGCGAGCAGGGTACCGGGTTTCAAAGCTGGCAAAGCCCTAAAGGATGCCGTAAACTAATCCGCTTACTCGGGGTGCTTAGCTCAGCTGGGAGAGCATCGCCTTTACACGGCGAGGGTCGGGGGTTCGATCCCCTCAGCACCCACCACCCGCTGCGGAGTGGTAGTTCAGCTGGTTAGAATACCGGCCTGTCACGCCGGGGGTCGCGGGTTCGAGTCCCGTCCACTCCGCCATACTGTAGTACTGTGAAAGGGCGCCCGCGTGGCGCCCTTTTTCCTGACTGACATCGATAGCTGGATTTTTCAGGATTAGCCGCCATGGTGATACAAGCATTCCGGGATAATATCCCCAAATGGCTGACGGGCATCATTCTGGTATTGATTATCGGACCGTTCGCTCTCTGGGGCATCAATTCATATTTTTCCGCGTCGGGCAATACCTCGGTGGCGGAGGTGAACGGCACTGAGATTTCGCCTCAGGATTTCCAGCAGGCCTATCAGAGCCGCTACCAGCAGTTGCAACAGGCGTTCGGCGCCTCCTTCAAGCCCGGATTGATCGACGAGAAGCAACTCCGCCAGGAAGTCCTGCGGCAGCTCATCAATGAGACCCTGCTCGACCAACAGGTTGCAAAGCAGCATTACAGTGTCAGCGACGCGGATCTTGTGTCCGCCGTGCAGCAGATACCGGCCTTTCAGGTGGACGGCAAGTTTTCCGCGCAGGTGTATCAGGCAACGCTTTCCGGCAACGGCTTGACAGCCGCAACTTTTGAACAGCGCGAACGCCAGGGACTCACCGTGAACCAACTGCAGAATGCGATTCAGGCCAGCGCATTCGGCACACCACAACAGCTTGAAATCGATCAGGCAGTGCAGAATGAGCAACGCCAGATCGCTTACGCCACGGTCGCTACCAGGCCGTACCTGGACCAGGCCAAGGTCTCGGATGCCGATATTGCGGCGTATTACCAAGCCCACGCCGATCAATTCATGACGCCTGAAAAAGTCACGCTCGCCTATGTGGAGTTGGATGAGACACAACTGGCGAAAGGGATACAGGCGAGCGATGCGCAGCTGCAGGCCCTCTATCAACAGCAGATCGCATCTTTCAAGCAGAACGAAACACGCGAGGCCCAACATATACTGATCGCGGTGAATGGCAACGATCCAAAAGCCGACGCAGCTGCTAGGGCCAAGGCGGAGGATATTCTCAAACAACTCAGGGCCGGAGCGGATTTTGCCAAACTCGCCGAGAAATATTCCGATGACCCGGGCTCGGCGAAGCGTGGCGGCGATCTGGGTTGGATCGAGCGCGGCGCCATGGTAAAGCCCTTCGAAGACGCGCTCTTCAATATCCCCAAGGTGGGCGACGTGGTGGGGCCTATCCGCAGCCAGTATGGTTATCACATCATCAAGCTAGACGGGATCCGCGCCCCCAGCACCCAACCGTTTGACCAGGTGCGCGGGCAATTGCTGGCTGAATACCAAAAGAAACGGGCGGACGACGAGTACTTCGCGCTCGGCGATAAACTGGCAAATCTCGCCTATGAGCATCCTGATTCCCTGCAGACGGTGAGCAAGCAGCTCAATCTGCCCATCGAGAGCGTCGATAACGTAACCCGTGACAGCGGCGGCGGTATCGCCGCCAATCCGGCAGTCCGCCGCAAGGCATTCAGCGATGAAGTCTTGGCTCAGGGCAACAACAGTGACCCCATCCAAATCGGGCCCAACCACGTGGTGGTCATCCGTGTGCAGGGGCATATACCCAGCGAGCGGAAACCTCTGGCCGAAGTCCGTGATCAGATTGCGACGCTTCTCAAGCAACAGCAGGCTGTTCGGGAAGCGCAGCAAACCGCCGAGTCTGCCGAAACAGCGCTCAAGTCGGGCCAGGATATTGCCGGGGTGGCAAAGAAGTACGCTCTGAGTTTCACGGCGGCGAAGTTTGTAAGCCGCACCGATGCCAGCGTGCCACCAGCAGTGCTCACTGCCGTTTTTATGGCGCCCAAACCGGCGAGCGGCGCTTCCGAGCCGGGAACAGTGGCGCTGGCTGACGGCGACCAGGCGGTATTCGTGCTGAGCGGCGTCAAAGCCGGCGATATATCCACCTTAAGCAAGGACCAGCGCATTGCGAAATTGCAGGAATTGAGCCGGCTCAATGCGAACGCCGAATTCGCCGCCTATCTGGCGGATCTGCGCCAACATGCCAAGATCAAAATCTATAACAACAACATCCAGGAATAAAAGTACCTTGGCCGTATTGAGAAGCAGGCCCGTAGCGCGGGCCTGTTTTTTTAGGTGTTGAAACCCGGTTACCCGATGCTCATGCCCACGTGACTATAACCCGCGTCCACGTACAGGATTTCACCGGTGATACCGGCGGCCAGATCGGAGCACAGAAATGCCGCGGCATTGCCCACATCCTCGATACTGACGTTGCGTTTGAGCGGCGTCATCGTTTGCACGTGTTCGAGAATCGAGCGGAAACCGCCGATGCCTGCTGCGGCCAGGGTTTTGATGGGTCCGGCGGAAATACCATTGACGCGGATGCCCTCGGGTCCGAGCGCATTGGCCAGGAAACGCACGTTGGCTTCGAGGCTGGCTTTGGCGGGGCCCATGACGTTGTAATTGGGAATCGCCCGTACCGCGCCTAGATAAGTCAGGGTCAGCAGGGCCGCAGGACGCCCCTGCATCATGGACCGGCCCGCCTTGGCGAGCGCTGCCAGGCTGTAGGCGCTGATGTCATGGGCGATGCGGAAACCCTCGCGGGTCACCACGTCGGCATAATTGCCTGTCAGTTGTTCGCGGGGAGCGAAGGCCACGGAATGCACGATGATGTCGAGTGCGTTCCAATGACGTTTCAGGGCCGCAAAAGCAGCCTCAATCTCGGCATCGCTGGCAACGTCCATGGGGAAAGTGAGCTGCGAGCCGAATTCCTTGGCCATGCTTTCCACCCGTTCCTTGAGGCGCTCGCCCTGGTAGGTAAAGGCGATATCCGCACCTTCGCGACGGAAGGCCTCGGCGATGCCATAGGCGATGGAGCGTTCGCTGGCGAGTCCAACGATAAGCGCACGTTTAGCGGCGAGAAATCCCATGGAAACTCCTTGGAAAGCATCGGGTCAACATTGACCGCGACGCGGGCAATTAGCTGCTGGCAGATTGATCGGTGACATCCACGTAGAGCTTGAGCTGTTCGCCCGCGTGGATGTAGCCATGCTTGTTTATTCCATTCCAATTGGCGATGTTCGCGACGCTGACGCGAAAACGCGAGGAAATGGAATACAACGAATCACCCTCGTGGACCGTGTAATAAACGGTACGTTGGCTGTCCTGGGGGCCTGGCCCAGCCGCAGCGGCGGTATCCAGCGCCCGTGCATGGCGTGATCGGATCGTAAGTTTTTGGCCCACATGCAGCAGATGGTGGTGACCCAGTCCATTCCACTGGATCAGTTCCGCCACCTTGACGTTATAGCGGCGTGCGATGCTCCACAGAGATTCACCCTGTCTGACGTGATGCACAATGCGGCCGTGGGACTCATAGCGGTCGTGAGCGTAGCGATGTCTGCGAGCCACGCGCGCTTCCGCCACCAAGGTGACATCGGCCAGGGTTTTGCGCGCCACCGGGATCAACAGCATCTGGTGCACGCGGATGAGGTTGCCACGGATGCCGTTAAGCTGCCGTAATACCGCAACCGTGGTGTGGTAATGGCGCGCGATTCCACCCAGGGTGTCGCCGTTATGCACGCTGTGCGTATCCCACTGCACCCGGTCGTGAGGCGGCAAAGAAGCAAGCGCCGTTGCAAACGCATCCTTCTTGTCCAGCGGCACCAATAAGGTATAAGGACCCCTCGGATCGGTGGCCCAACGGTTGAAGCCGGGGTTCAGCAGGTACATCTGTTGATTGCTGATGCCCGCAAGTCTGGCTGCGGTGGCCAGATCAATTTGACCGCCGGCATCCACCTCCGCCAGATAGGGTTTGTTGGGAATAGCCGGCAGGTCCACGCCGTCATGTCCCAAGGTGGCGATCAGCTGGCAGATGGCCAATAGCCGCGGTACGTAGGCGCGGGTTTCGGCCGGCAGGTCCAGGTGCCAGAAATCCGTGGGCAGGCCGCGACGCCGGTTGCGCTCGATGGCACGGCTCACAGTGCCGCCGCCGGAATTGTAGGCCGCCAGTGCCAGCAACCAATCGTTGCTGAATTCGTTGTGTAGATATTGGAGATAATCCAAGGCTGCGTTTGTGGAAGCCACGATGTCGCGGCGGCCGTCATACCACCAGTCCTGTTTTAGATCCCAGCGCCGGCCGGTACCGGGGATGAATTGCCACAGACCCGCGGCGCGACCATTGGAATAGGCGAACGGATCAAATGCACTTTCCACCACCGGCAGCAGTGCGATATCCAACGGCATCTTGTGCGCCTGTACCTGTTGCACGATGTAATACAGATAAGGGCGTGCACGGTTGGCGGTACGCTGCAAATAGGAGCCGTGCTCGGCAAACCAATTGAGCTCGCCCTGAACACGCCCATCACCGCCTGCGGTTGAAAGGCTGAAATGTTTGCCGAGGTAATCCCAGAGGTTATCGTATTTGATTTCCGCCGGGGTGATGGTGATATCTTCCCACTGGATCAGCGGCGAAGTATCATTCACATCCGGAATGGGTGTGGCCGTGTCGGCGCCGATGGCCGGATTGGCGGCAGTAACCGCGGCTGGCGGGGTGCTTGTGGCGGCCGATGGAGCAGCGGTATCCGCGGGCGGTTTGTGATTCAGCGTCGCACAGCCGCCGAGAACCAGGCCGCAGGCGCACATAAGAGCGAGTAACGTTGTGCATTGGGTCATTGGCATATGGCTCGTTCAGGTAAAAGTATCTTTCCAACTTCGGATCACGGCAAAAACCTCTATCGGATTCCGCAGTTCATGTCCCGCATGCCGCTCTGCGGCGTTCACCACGTCCGGCATGCCGCAGCGCAGAAACGGATTCACGCGGCGTTCCCGCCCCAGGGTGGACGGCAGGGTCGGCAGGTTCCGGCTCCGAAGTTCCGCGGCGTCCTCAGCATAGTCGAGGATGTCCCGGTTGTCAGGTTCCACTGCCAGGGCAAACCGCAGATTTGCCACGGTGTATTCGTGCCCGCAGCAGATTGCCGTAGAATCCGGCAAGGCCGAAAGCTTTGCCAGAGAACGACTCATCTGTGCGGCGGTGCCCTCGAACAGCCGCCCGCAACCGGCGCTGAACAGCGTGTCACCGCAGAATACTATATTGTGGCCGCAGTAGGCGATATGCCCGGCGGTATGCCCGGGGATTTCCAGCACTTTGAAGCGGGTTTCCAGGGCCGGGATGTCCGCTTGCTGGCCTTCCCGGAGCGGCTGGTTCACCGCTTCTATGGCTTCGCCGGCCGGGCCGAAAACCGGGCAGTCGAACCGCGCGGCCAGTATCGCAGCTCCGCCCGCATGATCCGCATGATGATGCGTGACGAGGACCGCAGCCAGCAGCAGCTGGCGTTTAGCAAGCGCCTCAAGGACCGGGGTTGCATCGCCTGGATCCACCGCAACGGCGGTCTTGGAACCGGCCAGCAACCAGATGTAATTGTCGCGGAACGCCGGCAGGGGTATGAGTTCAAAAGCCATGCGCTTATGGTAGCGAAGCCAACCGCAGCCTCCAAATCCAGGCGTATTGTGCTAATGTCCCGCAGCGGGGTGTGCGATGAGCATAGCAGCGCGTTTGCAGCATGCGGGCTGAATTGAATTCCTGGTTTGAGGAGCGTATCGGCGCTTACCTGCTGAGGCAGGAGCGTGCAGCGCTCGCCGAAGTACTGCCGACTGTTTTCGGCTATTTTCTGGTGCAGGCCGGTTTTTGGGGGCCGCCTGGCGCGTTATTGCAGTCCAGCGCCATTCGTGCGCGTTTCGTGCTCGCTCCGCAGCGCGCCGTCGCCGGGGTCCAGGTCTGCGCTTATCCGGGTGATCTGCCTTTCGCCGGTGATTCCGTGGATGCCGTATTGTTGCCGCATACGCTGGAACATTCCAAGGACCCGCACCGCATATTGCGTGAAGTCGAGCGCGTGTTGGTCGGCGAGGGACATATCATCGTGCTGGGATTTCATCCCTGGGGGTCGTGGGCTTTGCGACAGCAACTCGGCAGAGTCACGCCCTGGGCCGGCAACTACGTTTCAGCCGGGCGCCTGCGGGCATGGCTGACGGTACTCGGTTTTGAAACCCTGCGCCTGCAACATTATCTTTTTCGTCCGCCGTTTCATCACCGCTTATTGGTGCGCAGTGCCTTTCTCGACCGATTGCACTGGCGCCTGAGTGCCAGCGCCTATATGCTGGTGGCCCGCAAGCGGGTATTTGCCGTAACACCGCTGCGTCTCAAGCGCGCCAGACCGCGGCGCGCATTTGCAGGCGTGGCTAAACCAACCGTGTGATGAATGCAATGGACGAGGTCGAGATATACACCGATGGCGCGTGCCGAGGCAACCCGGGTCCGGGCGGCTGGGCGGCGGTGTTGCGCTGCAACGGGCATGCAAGGATTCTGCAGGGTGCGGAAACGCAGACCACCAACAACCGCATGGAACTTACCGCCGCAGTGCGCGCATTGGAAGCGCTCAAGCAACCCTGCCGTGTGGTTCTGTATACCGATTCGGAATATGTGCAGCGCGGTATCAGTGAATGGCTGGCGACATGGAAGCTGCGTGGCTGGAAAACCGCGAATAAAAAAGCGGTCAAGAATCAAGACCTGTGGCAACAACTGGATACGGTCACGGTCCGACACCGGGTAGATTGGCGCTGGGTGCGCGGGCATGCGGGTAATGCGGGTAATGAGCAGGTGGACCGGCTTGCCAATGCAGCTATCGATAAGATGCTGGAAGCAGGCACCCAAGAATGAGAAGTGAAAAGTCCAGACACGCTGTCTTTGTGGTCTGAGGACCGGAAAACGCATGCGTCAAATTGTCCTGGATACTGAAACCACCGGTTTGGAACCCGCTGAAGGTCACCGCATCATTGAAATCGGCTGTATTGAACTTCTGGATCGGCGCTTCACGGGGCACACCTTCCATGAATATGTGAATCCAGACCGCGAAGTGGAGCCGGGCGCACTCGAGATCCACAACCTCAGCAATGAGTTCCTGTCCAACAAACCGCGCTTTGCCGAGATTGCACAGTCCTTCCTGAAGTTCATTGAGGGCGCTGAACTGGTCATACATAACGCCGCCTTTGATGTGACGTTCATCAATAATGAGTTGCGCATCCTGGGCTATGCCGATGCGGACATCACTCAGCGCTGTGGCGTATTGGATACGCTGGAATTGGCGCGCCGGCTGCACTCGGGACAGAAGAACAGCCTGGATGCGCTTTGCAAGCGCTATAACGTGGACAATTCCGCGCGTCAGTTTCACGGCGCGTTGCTGGATGCCCAGATACTCGCGGATGTGTATCTCGCCATGACCGGGGGTCAGGCGGCGTTGCTGTTGGATGCCTCGGCGGAGATATCTGGGCGAATGCGGAATTCCAAACGCAATCAAGTAAACCGGGCCGGATTGAACTTGCGTGTACTGCGTGCATCGGAGCAGGAGCGCGAGGCTCACCGGCGCAAACTGGAGGCCATCGCCAAGTCCAGTGGCGGGAAATGTCTATGGCAGGACGATTAGATGAAAAATGAGCAGGACCCCGTCAATGTGCAGGCACGCGGCATGGCTGGAAATGCATTCGCGCTGTTTTTGGGTTCCGCGCCGGCTTGGTACAAATGCTGCATTCTCGCCTTCCTGCTGATTAACCCGCTGATGCTGTTCAGCGGCGGCACATTTGTCGCCGGGTGGCTGCTGGTGGTGGAATTCATTTTCACACTGGCGATGGCGTTGCGGTGTTATCCGCTGCAAGCCGGCGGCTTGCTGGCGCTGGAAGCGGTGATGCTGGGTATGGCCAAACCGGCGGCCGTGTACGCTGAACTCAACCACAATCTGCCGGTGCTGCTGCTGCTGATGTTCATGGTGGCGGGCATTTTCTTCATGCAGGAGCTGCTGCTCGGCGTGTTCACCTGGCTACTGTTGTCGGTAAGGCGCAAGTGGCTGCTGAGTGTGTTGTTTTGCGGAGTGTCGGCGTTGTTGTCGGCGTTTCTGGATGCGCTTACCGTGACCGCGGTGCTGATTACCGTCTGCGGCGGATTTTATGCCGTGTATCACGCCAGCATCAGCGCGGCTGAAAACCCGCTGCACGACAGCGTTGAGTTGGAGGAATTCCGCGCCTTCCTGCGCAGCCTCATGATGCACGCCGCGGCGGGCACCGCGATGGGGGGCGTGGCGACCCTGATAGGGGAGCCGCAGAATCTGCTGATCGGTGCAACCGTCGGCTGGCACTTCATGGACTTCATCCATGCCATGTCACCCATTTCGCTGCCGGTTATCGCTGCGGGCCTGGTTCTGGTGGCGGTGCTGGAGAAAACCCGCTGCTTCGGTTACGGTGCCGAATTGCCGGACGCGGTGCGCGACGTTCTGCAACAGCACGCCGCAACGAGCTCCGGGCAGCACGACTGGCGGCGACCACTGACACTGCTGGTGCAGGTGTTGTCGGGCATTCTGCTGATCGCAGCCCTGGCGCTGCACGTCGCCGAAGTCGGGCTGGTGGGACTGGCATTGCTGGTATTATTGACCGCCCTCACGGGCGTGGTCGATGAACGGCGCATCGCACATGCGTTCCAGGAAGCCATGCCGTTCACCGCGTTGCTGGTGGTGTTTTTCGCGGTGGTGGCGGTGATCCAGCACACGGGTCTGTTTACGCCGATCATCCACTGGGTGCTGGGATTCGAGGGTCGGGCGCAATTAAGCTTGCTGTATGTCGCCAACGGCCTGCTGTCCTCGGTCAGTGACAATGTGTTCGTGGCCACGGTGTATATCAAGCAGGTACAGGAGGCCTTTCTTGCGCATTCCATCAGCCGCCAACAACTGGAATTGTTCGCAGTGGCCATCAATGCGGGCACCAACATTCCCAGCGTGGCCACACCCAACGGCCAGGCGGCTTTCCTGTTTCTGCTGACTTCCGGGATTGCACCGCTGATCCGCCTATCGTATCTGCGCATGGTGTGGATGGCCTTGCCGTATACCATCGTGCTGACCAGCGTGGGTTTGCTGGCGTTGTTGTTTCTCGTCTGATCGTTATGAATCAGCTACACTAACTGCATGCCATGTGCGGGCCCCAGGCTTATGGCTCTGGCAAGCGTACACGGCGTCTTAAAGGAGGCAATCGGCGATGAGAAAGTACGGGATATTAGTCACGCTAGTGCTGCTGCTGGCCCCGCTGCTGGCGCAGGCGGATCCGCAGGCTCAAACTTCGCAGGATCAAGCCTCGCAGATTTCCCAGAGTCCGGCTCCGCAGGATGTCTTCAGTTACAGCTATCTGCAGGTCAACCGTTTGTCGGAACACTCGGATTTTTTTAATGACCGTTCCGCGGGACAGGGGCTGAAGTTCTCCTATGGCTTTAACGGCGGGGTTTATCTTTTTGGGCAGTGGAACCGGCTGGATTTCGCCCGCCTGGCGGGCCATCGCAATCTTTCCGGCATCGGCATCGGCGCTCACCAGGAATACAGTCAATCCACCTCGTTCTTTATCGACCTGGGATTTTTGCGCGACCGCCTGAGCGGCAGTCTGGGCGGCGCCACGGATAATTACTGGCGCGTCACCTATGGATTTCAGAGTCACCTATCCAGTTTCGTGGCACTCAGCGGCGCTATCTTCACGGAGCGCAACACGGATTTCGGCCGCCGGCCCTTTGGCGAACGCCTGGGCCTGAGTTTCGGCGGCAGCGTGCTGGCGTTGGGGGTTTTTGGCGAGCATACCGCCAACGGCAATCGTGTGGAAGCCGAATTGAACTGGTACTACCCATAAACCGGGTATTCCCGCCATCAGTTCAGCCCGGGATTGACTGAATGAATCGTTATCCTGATCTTGCCAGGCTGCTGGGCGTCGGGTTCCGGCAGCGGCTGCGGCGCATTTACGGCGGATTGCGGCGGGATCTCTATCTGGATGCGTGGTTTCCGCATATTCCGCTGGCGGTGGCCATTGCACTCTTCGGTCTGTTGAAAATCTCGCCGGCTCTTTCCCGGGCCCTGGGCCTGCATCTGTTCAGTGCTGCGCTGACGGCACAGTCCGCCGCCCAGGTGCATTCTGTTCTGAACAGGGCAGGGAGCGCGGCGATCGGGATATTTCTGATTGTCATGGCCATCGGTCTGTTATTGCGCTCAAAGCTTGCCTGGGTGATTGTCCTGGTTACGCTGGCCGTGCACCTGTTGTTTGGCCTCATTACCCGCGGCCACGTTCCGGAAACCCTGCTGATCTGCAATGCGTTCCTGCTGGCCGCCATGCTGGCCAGCTATCGCGGTTTCCGGCGCAGCAGCGTGGCCACCGGCACACTGTTTGCGATCACCAGTATCATTCTGCTGCTGGTGTATGCGGTTTCCGGGAGTTATGAGTTGGGGGCGGAATTCAAACCACCCATTACCGACATCGCCACCGCCTTCTATTTTTCCGTGGAAACCATGTCCACGGTGGGTTACGGCGATATCACGCCTGCAACCATTGAGGCCAGACTGTTTGTTATTTCAATCATTGTATTGGGGGTCAGTATCTTCGCAGCCTCCCTGAGCGCCATCCTGGTGCCGGTCATCAACAGGCGCATTACCAATCTCTTGAAGCCGGGAGAGAAGAAAATGGACAGAACCGATCATTACGTGATTGTCGGGGATACCCCGCTGTCGCATAACACCTACAAGGCGCTATTGGCGCGTCATCAGGATATCACCATGATTTTCCCGCGCGGCTTCGGGGATGACCGCCAGGCCGGCATGGATATCGTGGTGGGCGATCCCAGCAATCTGGAAATATTGCGCGAAGCCGGCGCCGACCGTGCGCGCGCGGTATTGGCCTTACGCGAGGATGATTCCGAGAATGCCTTCGTGGTGCTGGCGATGCGTGAACTGAATGAAAAAGTAAAAACCGTGGCGGTGGTGCACAATTCCCGTAACCTGGCCAGCGTCAAGCGCGTGCATCCTGACCTGATCATCTCGCCACAGATTCTGGGCGGCGAGCTGCTGGCAATGGCATTGAGCGGAGAGGATATGAATACCCAGAACCTGCTCGATCAGTTGCTGGTCTATCACACTTAAATCCATGGCCCTGGGTCACGCCATCAAAGGCACAGTCCGCCACCGTTGGAAGCCGTCATATTTATGACCGTACGCACGCGTTTTGCTCCCAGTCCCACGGGCTATCTGCATATTGGCGGCGCCCGCACCGCGTTGTTCTGTTGGCTGTATGCACGCCATCATGGCGGACAGTTCATCCTGCGCATCGAGGACACGGACCGGGAGCGTTCCACGCAAGCGGCAGTGCAGGCCATTCTGGACGGGATGCAGTGGCTTGACCTGAAGCACGATGAAGGCCCGTTCTATCAGACCCACCGATTTGAGCGCTACCGGCAGGTGGCACAGCAGTTGCTCGCTGGCGGCCATGCCTATCATTGCTACTGCTCCAAGGAAGAACTGGAGCAGATGCGCGCCGAGCAGTTGACCCGCAAGCAAAAGCCGCGCTACGACGGCCGCTGCCGCAACCGCAGCGTCCCACGCACCGGCGTGCAGCCGGTGGTCCGCTTCAAAAATCCCTTGATCGGACAAACGGTGGTAAACGATCTGGTGCGCGGCCGGGTGGTGTACGACAACAGCGAACTGGATGATCTCATCATCGCACGCTCCGACGGTACACCCACCTACAATTTCACGGTGGTGGTGGACGACATGGACATGCGGATCACCCACGTGATCCGCGGCGATGATCATCTCAATAACACGCCGCGGCAAATCAATATTTTCAGCGCCTTGGGCGCACAGCCGCCGGCATACGCCCACCTGCCCATGATTCTCGGTCCGGACGGCGCCAAACTTTCCAAGCGCCATGGCGCCGTAAGCGTGATGCAGTATCGTGAGGAAGGCTATCTTCCCGAAGCGGTGATTAATTATCTGGTACGGCTTGGCTGGTCACATGGCGATCAGGAAATCTTCAGCCGCGACGAGATGGTGAAATACTTCAACATCCAGGACGTGAATAAATCCGCGTCAGCCATCAACCCGGAAAAACTGCTGTGGCTCAACCAGCATTACATCAAGAGCGCTGATCCCAACACGCTGGCGCCTGAATTGGGCTGGCAGCTGGGGCGCATCGGCGTGCCAGTGCAGGATCCGGCAAAGCTTGCCGCCGTGGTGCGTGCCCAGCAGGGACGCGCCAAGACCCTCAAGGAGATGGCGCAAGCCAGCCGCTTCTTCTTCGAGGAATTCAGCGACTACGATCCCAAGGCCGCCGACAACAACCTGGCGGCGGAAAGCCTGCCGGCACTGCGGGATATCCGTGCACGTCTGGCGCTGTTGAATGATTGGTCCGCGCCTGCCGTGCACGGCGCCTTGGAGGCCGCGGCGGCGGCATTGGGGCTGAAGCTCGGCAAAGTTGCCCAGCCAGTGCGCGTGGCGGTATCGGGCAGCGGTGTGTCGCCACCCATGGATGTCACCCTGGAAATCCTCGGCCGGGAACTGAGTTTGGCGCGTCTGGATTGTGCCATCGACTGGATTGCAGCACACAGCCGCTGATCCTGTGCTTTTTGGTTGACAGCTCCGGCGGCAAACCGGAAAATACGCGCCCCGCGTGGGGCCATAGCTCAGCTGGGAGAGCGCCTGCATGGCATGCAGGAGGTCGCCGGTTCGATCCCGGCTGGCTCCACCAGGATTTGACGGCGAGAGCAGCAACCAGCCATGCGTGGCGCGCTGACCTGTCCGGACATCCTGTCCGGGCACTCGGCGGGGCGAAGCGATGCTTCGCCTGCGCGCATCTTGTGCTGGCTAACTCCACCAGCAAGTCCCGCAAGAGGAATTTCGGAGACGTTTATCGCCTCGTCCCCATCGTCTAGAGGCCTAGGACATCGCCCTTTCACGGCGGTAACGGGGGTTCGACTCCCCCTGGGGACGCCATTTTTTTCGCGCGCCGATCAGCGATCGTTGCGACGAGCACACCGGCTGCGCGCCGCAGATCTGCCTGGATGTTATCGGCCTGCGTGCTTGTCTGTGAGCGACTCGCGGTGCGGACCGCGGCAATCGGATGGGGGCTGAGCCTGCAAAAAATCAATCAGGACAGGGACTTGGCGGAACCGCAGTCGCGCAGGCGCGGCTATACACACGGGACTTTGGGGTATAATGCGCGCCCTGTACGGGCAGGATTCAGGTAATTGCCCGCGTCGGGAAACGCAGATTTAGCACACGCCGGCTGGTGCTCGGAACGAGACCAGCCGGTTGTGTTTTGGGATCCCTGGATAAGGGAGGCGTTGGGTGAGCAAGCCGGAAACAACTACGTCAGCACAACCGTCCGCAGCCCGCACCGCCAACGGTGAAGCGGCTCCCGCCGATCGCAAGCGCCTCCTGATCCTGAGTCTGGGCGCTTTGGGCGTGGTGTTCGGCGACATCGGCACCAGCCCCTTGTATGCCATCAGCAGCCCGTTTTCCGGCGGTTACGGCCTGACGCCGACGCCCGACAACGTACTCGGCGTGATCTCGCTGGTGTTCTGGTCGCTGATCATCATCGTGTGCATCAAATACCAGATGTTCGTGCTGCGCGCCGACAACAAGGGCGAAGGCGGCATCCTGGCGCTGCTCGCCATGCTCGATCCCTGGCGCGCACGCGGCAGCCAGCGCTCCCGGATCCTGATTGCACTGGGCATTTTCGGCGCTGCCTTGCTGTACGGCGACGGCATGATCACCCCGGCCATCTCGGTGTTGAGTGCGGTGGAAGGTCTGCAGGTGGCGACGCCGGCATTGCCGCATGCGGTGATCATCCTCATCACCGTGACGGTGCTGGTGGCGCTGTTCGCATTCCAGAAAGGCGGCACCAAACGCGTCGGCTTCGTGTTCGGCCCGGTGATGCTGGTATGGTTCCTGGTGATCGCATGGCTCGGGCTGGCGGCCATTATCCATTACCCGGCGGTGCTGGTGGCCATCAATCCCATCTATGCCTTACATTTCATTTTTCATCACGGTTTTGCCGATATTATTGTCCTGGGCGCGGTGTTCCTATGCGTCACCGGAGCCGAAGCGCTGTATGCGGATATCGGGCACTTCGGCGTATTGCCGATCAGGTTGTCGTGGTTCATCTATGTGATGCCGGCGCTGATGCTCAATTATTTCGGCCAGGGCGCGGCGATACTGGCGAATCCCGGCCAAAAAGTGCAACTGCTGTTTTACAGCATGGTGCCCAATTCCGGCTGGTTCCTGTATCCACTGGTGATTCTCGCGACCGTCGCCACGGTGATCGCCTCACAAGCGGTGATCTCCGGCGCATTCTCGCTCATGAGCCAGGCGATCCAATTCGGCCAGAGTCCGCGGCTCACCATCATCCGCACTTCGCCGGACAAGGAAGGCCAGATCTACATTCCGTCGCTCAACTGGATACTGATGCTGGCGACCATCGCCATCGTGCTGGGCTTCAAGACCTCGGATAATCTGGCGGCCGCCTACGGCGTGGCGGTCAGCTCCACCATGGTGATCACCAGCGTGCTGCTGTTCTTCGCCATGCGCGACGTGTGGCGCTGGCACATGGCGGTGATCGTGCCGATCATGGGATCTTTCATGCTCGTGGACTTGATGTTTTTCATCGCCAATATTTTCAAGATCTGGGACGGCGGCTGGTTGCCATTGCTGGTGGGCTTGATCGGTTTCACTATCATGTCC
>DAHVFI010000292.1 GCA_027317045.1 Gammaproteobacteria bacterium | reverse complement strand
TGGCATAACTGCGCGGTCCGAGACCGGTGCCCAGGAACAGATCGGTGACATCACGGCGGCGGCAGCGGGTGTTATTCAGGAAATAGTTGGAGGTGCCGTCGCGTACCACCTCGCGCCTCACGGAGATCTCCGCGTAATTGGCAAACTGGCCGCCGACGGCGCCATCGGAGTTGTCGAAAATTAACTCGATGGATGCGGTACTGACGGGCTTACGGGCGCTGGAACCGTTGAAAATCACATCCGCCATCGAATCACCGCGCAACTGCTTGGCGGATAACTCGCCCATCACCCAGCGGACGGCGTCAATGATATTCGACTTGCCGCAGCCGTTGGGGCCGACGATACCGACGAGATTGCTGGGTAATTGGATGGTGGTGGGATCCACGAAGGACTTGAATCCCGACATTTTAATTTTACTGAGTCGCATGCTGGATGGTGGTCATCAAATGGCCAGTCCTGGCCGCGTAGTGTAAAGTATCGGCGCCTAAAAACGCAGTAGCGAGCGGATCATGCCCACCCCGCCCAGCAAAACCCTGGAAACCTTTCCCAACCCGCGCGCGGGACGGGATTATACCATCCGCATCCGTATTCCCGAATTCACCTGCCTGTGCCCGAAAACCGGTCAGCCGGATTTCGCCGAGCTGCTGATCGAGTATGTCCCCGATCAACTTTGCGTGGAGCTCAAAGCACTAAAACTGTATATATGGGGTTACCGCGGTGAAGGCCATTTCCATGAAGCGGTGACCAACCGCATCATGGACGACCTGGTAGCCGCCCTGCAGCCAAAATTCATGCGGCTCACCGCGGAATTCAAAGTACGGGGTGGAATTTACACTACGGTGGTAGCCGAGCATCGCCAGTCGGACTGGCGGAGTCCGGCCTCAGTCACCCTGCCCTGAAGCACAGCGTAGATGCTGGGGGAATTTGCCGAGGGTGTCCGCTGCCTGTTTCGTGGCTTCAGGTTTCTGCTGCGACCAGGCGTAAAACGTCATGTGATTATTCCCTTGCTCATCAATATCGGGCTGTTTGCCTGTGCCATCGCCTTCGCGGCGGATCGTTTCGGCACCTGGCTGCACCATTGGACCGCTGGAATGCCCGCTTGGCTCACCTGGCTGGCCTCGTTGCTATGGCTGATATTCGCGTGCTCCGCGGTGGTAGTGCTTTTCTATACTTTTACGCTGGCGGCGAATCTCCTGGCCGCGCCCTTCAACAGTTTTCTCGCGGCGCGCGTGGAAGCCCTGGTGACCGGCCAACGGCCGGATAGCGGCCGCAGCCTGGTTGGGGACGTTGTCATCAGTCTCCGGAACGAGCTGCGCCGCACCCTGTATATCGTGTGGCGCGCCTTGCTGATCGGAATTCTGGGTCTGCTGCTATTGTTCGTGCCATTTTTCAGCATACTCACCCCGCTCTCGTGGTTTGTGTTCACCGTCTGGATGCTGGCCATGCAGTATTCCGACTACCCGCTCAGCAATCATGGCGTGGATTTCACGGCCCAACGCCCGCTCTTGACGCGTCAGCGCAATCGTTTATTCGGTTTTGGCGCCGCCACCGCCCTGTGTACCCTGATTCCAGTGGTGAATTTCATCATCATGCCGGCTGCAGTGGCGGGCGCAACGCTGCTGTGGATAGAAATACACCCACCGCATTCCTGAATAGTCCCACGGGCAATATGCGTTCGCTGGGATTCGTCTTAATGCAACTTGCGCCGCGGAGGGCAATCCGGTATAAACTGCCCCGCTTTATTTCCGGGTAACCAGGAG
>DAHVFI010000291.1 GCA_027317045.1 Gammaproteobacteria bacterium | reverse complement strand
CTATCGTGCAGATGCGCAGCAGGCCTTGCGGCATCTTGATAATGCCCTGCCTGCGCGTCGGCCGCTGGCAGATACCTGGACACTGTCACTGGAACCGGTCTAATACCGGATTCGCCCCGATGCCACGCACGCTTCCGCTTTTCCTTGCACTGGATCAGGGTGGCCATGCCAGTCGCGCGCTGGTATTCGACGCGCACGGCAGGCTGGTGACATCCGCGCAAAGACAGATCACGACCCTGCATCCAGGCCGCGAGCGGGTGGAACACCATGCTGCGGCGCTGTTGGCATCCGTTACCCAAGTATGCAAAGAGGTTGCGCGGCAATTGGGTCCGCGCTGCGCTCAAGTTCAAGCAGCCGGCCTGGCCACGCAACGTTCCACCATGGCGTGCTGGGACAGGCAGACAGGCAAAGCCCTATCGCCAGTGATTTCCTGGCAGGACCGACGCGCGGCCCGCCGTGTCGCGACGCTGGCACCCCATCAATCGCGCGTCCATGAGATCACCGGGCTGGTGCTCTCGGCTCATTACGGCGCCAGCAAGCTCGCCTGGTGTCTCGGCAGGCTGAAATCCGTCCGTCGGGCTTTGCGGCAGGAACGTCTCGCGGCCGGCCCGCTGGCGAGCTTTATTCTCGCCAATCTGCTGGTTGAGAAACCATTGCTGGCCGACCCCGTGAATGCCTCGCGCACATTACTGTGGGATTACCGCCGGCGTGACTGGTCAGAAGAGTTGCTGGAGCTGTTTCGGGTCCCCGCATGGATATTGCCACGTTGCGTGCCCAACCAGCATGCCTTTGGTCATCTGCGACTCGGCACTCGAGCCATTCCTTTGACCGTGGTTACAGGTGACCAGTCCGCCGCCATGTACGCCGGCGGCGAACCGGACGCTGACAGCATCTACATCAACCTGGGCACAGGCGCGTTCATACAGCGATTGCGTGGCGATACGCCGCCGCAAGTGCCAGGCATGCTCGGTAGTGTTTTGTGGCAGGATCAGGACCGCGTTCTGTATGTGCTGGAAGGTACCGTCAACGGAGCCGGCAGCGCGCTCAGCTGGCTGTGCAAGCGACTGGCAATTTCCGAAAAAAAGATGTTCGGCCATATACCAGCTTGGCTCACTACCAAATTGGACCTGCCCCTGTTTTTGAATGGTATCTCCGGTTTGGGTTCGCCTTATTGGGTATCCAATTTCCGTTCGCGCTTTGTAGGTCCGGGAAATGCCATGCAAAAAATGATTGCCGTCGCGGAAAGCATCGTATTTCTGTTATGCATGAACCTGGAACGGATGCACGGCACCGGAAAGCCAGCATGGCGCATAGTGGTAAGCGGCGGTCTCGCTCGATGGGAGGGACTTTGTCAGCGACTTGCGGATCTGAGTGGATTACCGGTGCACCGGCCGGCTCTGCATGAAGCTACTGCCAGCGGGCTTGCGCGGCTGCTAGGCGCCTGTAATCGCACACCGGTGGAATCCATAATTTTCACGCCCGGTAATGCTGTCCAGCTGAAACGCCGCTATACCGCTTGGCTGGCCGCCATGGAAAGGGTGATCTTACAAACAGACGTTGGCTCTTGAGGTTATTTTCCGGTTTTGAGCTTGTGCTTGCGGCGCACTTGCACTCGTTCCCGCTTGATCGCCAGTTGCATCCGATGCAGTAACACCCAGTCGTGTTCGTCGCGGTAAGGTTTTATATCCAGGTCCACCGGCAGACGTGCAAGCTTCTCATCCGCCGCTTCCTTGATATACATCTGCATGAAGCGGTCGTATTCGCGCCACTTGATCCCATAGGCCCGCACTACCGCCTCCTCGGTGCGCAGGGCAATCTGATGGGCGTGTTGATATTTCAACCTCAACTGGTCAATCAAAGCCTTCTCCACAGTCTCGTGGAGAATCAAAAAACGGTCGGTATAAAT
>DAHVFI010000286.1 GCA_027317045.1 Gammaproteobacteria bacterium | reverse complement strand
GTTTATATCTTATTCCCATGAGCGCGCGCACTGGAATAACCTTGTGTAGTGCAGCAAACACAGGGCTTCCAGGGATTCCGCGGAAAAATAAGGTACCAGAATTACCCCTTTTGGGTCGTTATTGCCACCAAAACGTACCGAGAAGGGCAATAGCTGTGGTGAACACCCCGGCCAAACTACACACTACTCCTGCCTGCGTAGCTTGGTGCTTGGGTAACAACTGCCGACAGCCCACAGCGTCAGCATTGGCGGGGTTTGCAGCGATATTGGCCTGCGCTTCCGGCAGGGTAGGAACAGCCCGGGAATGGCTATCGGTCGGGTTGTACCAAATCGGCCAGAAATCGGCTCCAGGACCGACGGCACCCCGGTCCTGAGTGCTCCAAGTGGCCTACTTATGGACTAGTTTCAGATTTTTTGGGGGCGGGGACGGGGTGTGGTTCTCAGATTTTCACACGCTGCGGATTCGTGGATGTCACTATGTATCCCTTGCATGCTCAAGGGATGGACCCGGGCTGTGACGATGATGTCTGGGACTATGAAACCGATCTGAGCCAGTAAAAAGAGAACGGCAAGAGCGAACGTGAGAACACCAGCAGCGATTCCAAGCAATTTGGCGACGCCCGATTCTGAACGATTGAGCCGCTCCGATAGCCATCCGCCGCCAAGAATTATCCCGACGCACAATGCGATGATTAAGGCGAATTCGGCCAAACCGAGCAGCTGCACAATCCAGTAGTGGATGCTATCTCTCAATATGACGTACTTCAGAAGCAGGAATGCCAAAAAAGCAAACCATCCGATCGCTATGAGAGCCACAGGGAGCTGCTTGATTTCCTTCCACCCGATTTTCATCTTTGCGGATCCTCGTAGATGGAACAAGTTGATTCAGGATAGTCCCAAAGGGTGCGTGAGATGGGTAAAATGTATCTCTTGGCGATCTAGGTAAGTCTGACCCCTGACTTGATTGGTGATTTCGAGGGGTCATCGCAGCATGGTGGGGGTAACTTTCGGGGTAACTCGTCAAAGTCACATTGTGAAAAATGATAAGGATCAATGGGATATGCGCGCAGTGTGGGAGAGACCCTAGCCTCCAAATGCATGGCGTTTTTGCGGCCCGGGTGGCGGAACAGGTAGACGCAACGGACTTAAAATCCGTTAGCCGGCAACGGCTGTGCCGGTTCGAGTCCGGCCCCGGGCACCAATAACGATCCATGTACGAACCGGCCACCTCACAAACCCTCTCGGTCCACAACCTGGCCATTTGGCGTGGAGAGCGCTGTTTATGCCGGGGTCTTAGTTTCCAGTTATCCGCCGGCGAGGCGCTGCAGGTGCAGGGCCAAAACGGCGCCGGCAAAACCACCTTGATTCGTGTGCTCACGGGCCTCGGCCGTGCCGATGAAGGGGAGGTGCGCTGGCGCGGCGAATCCCTGCGTCGTACCGGTGCGGAATACCGTGCGTGTCTGGCTTACCTGGGCCACAGCAATGGCGTCAAACTGGGTTTGAGCCCACGGGAGAATCTGGCCGCTTTTTGTGCGCTGCTGGCACTGCCGGATAGCGGCGGTGTGGACGATGTGAAGGGAGTTCTGGAAAGGGTGGGGTTGAGTGCGCAGGCGGATCTCCCCTGCGGGATGTTGTCGATGGGCCAACGCAGGCGCACGGCGCTCGCACGCCTGCTGCTCGCCAGAGCTCGCCTGTGGTTTTTAGACGAGCCCCTCGCCAGTTTGGATGTGTCAGGAGTGGCATTACTGACCGAAATGCTGAAAGCGCATCTGGCCGGCGGCGGGATCGCGGTATTTGCCACCCATCAGTTATTGGACCTCGGGCCCTTCCCGGTCAAAGCCGTGGCCCTGGGATTGGCAGCGTGAGGGTCACTGCGCTCATTGAGCGTGATTTACGCTTGGCCTATCGCCGCAGAGGCGAGCTGGTCACGCCGGTGATTTTTTTCGTGATCGTCACAGCTCTGTTTCCGCTGGCGCTTAGCCCGGAACCGGCCTTGTTGCGCAGTCTTGCACCGGGAGTTATTTGGGTAGCGGCTCTGTTGGCGGGCTTGATCGGTCAAGATAGTCTATTCAAGAGCGATTACGAAGATGGTAGTCTCGAACTGATGCTGTTGAGTCCGATCCCCCTGGAATGGATGGTGTTGCTGCGGGTATTCACCCATTGGCTGGTGACTGGGCTGCCACTAGTAATCCTGTCGTCGTTGATGGCGTTGTTGTTGAATTACCCGACGAACGCCATGGATGTGCTGGTCATGGGCCTGCTTTTGGGCACACCGGTGCTGAGTTTTTTAGGCGCAGTGGGTGCCGGCCTGACGGTGGGATTACGGCGCGGCGGCATGCTATTGCCCATTTTGGTGTTGCCACTATCGGTGCCGGTGTTGATTTTCGGCGCAGCGGCTGCCGGTCGAGCGGCACTCGCTGAGCCGGCGGCGGCGCCCTTGTATTTTCTTGGCGCCATGCTGGTGTTGGCGCTGACACTTGCACCCTTCGCCATCGCCGGTGGTCTAAGGGTAAGTCTCGAGTCCTGAATCCCGGATGCGGTACCGGCCGGAAGTCGGGAAGCGAGCGGCGAACACGCCTCCGCCGATTTCATTCGTCACGTTATCTTGGAGACAGAGATGATCCCCAGTGAGGATGCCGGACCGCGGTACCAAAGCGGCAATTGATCGGCTTTGGACGGCCGCAAATTATCACTTTGGCGGTGCTGTTTTTTCCTCGGGGACTGGCTCGAGGCGGGAATTACAATTTATTTTGTGGTCGCGTCCAAACATGGGCAGATGCTTCAAGGGGAGGTATTTTCCGGATGGGTGTGGTGGCTTGTCGTTTTGACTGTGCTTGTCGTCCTGCGGTATGGGCACGGTGTGCGCCGCTTGGCGGGAGGCAGGGGCGGAGTCAGTGCCGCCAATCAGGTTTTCGCCTATCTTTGGCTATTTACCGCCTTTGCGGTTATCGCCCCGCCCATCGACACGCTGGCCAGAGACCTCTATTTTGTGCATCAGGTTCAGCAAACGCTGCTGCACATGGTTGCACCGCTTCTATTGGCGCTCGGAGTTCCGCTCGCACCACTCATTGCGGGAATTACCGGATCCCTTGCGGCGGAGGCTTCTGAAGCCGCTGGTTCGCAATCGGGCGTTGCGGCGAGTATGTAGAGTGCTTGTGCACCCATTAGGTGCATCCTTACTGTTCGTCTTCGCTCTCTATTTCCGGCAAATTCCACATTTCATGGACCTTATCGCGTTACACGACTCTCTCGACGAGTTTGCACATGTGACCATGCTCATCAGCGGCCTTTTTTCTGGTGGATGCTGCTTGATCCGGGGGCGACACAGAATGCCGTGTCGTATCCCGCGCGGATTGCGGCCGTTACACCCACAATGTTTGTTTGTATCCTGGGCGACGCGTACATCGCACTGACGCATTGGGGAGGCATGTTGGGTGCCGTGACAATACCTTGGGAATGGTGATCTGTGATGCTGCGCCATGAGATACCGACATATCGAGTCCTGGTTCCATCACAGGGTTAGTTGACCTAGGTCAAGGCACGCGTTGTCTCCCAGGTATGTAGTTATCGTGAAGAATACTTGCGCGGGGAGATGAGTCATGCGCACCCTCAATCGCAGTGTACTGATGTTGATATTGGCGACGTTGGGCATGGCGGCGTTTGTGCCGGCGGCCCGGGCGGTACCGAGTTACACGCGCCAGACAGGGCTCACCTGCGCCGCTTGTCACACCCTTTATCCCGCTCTTACTCCCTTCGGCAGGCAGTTCAAGCTGAACGGCTATACCATGACCGGTCTAACGCAAGTGATGGCCAAGGAGACCAGGCAGGCGCCCGGCCTGAGTCTCAACAGGGAGATGCCGATTTCCGCCATCGTACAGGTGGGCCTGACCAGTCTCGACCGGGCGGTACCGGGACAGCAGAATCCCAGCTCCGCATTTCCGCAAAGCCTGTCGCTCTATCTGGCGGGGGCGGCGACGCCGCACGTCGGCACCTTCATCGAGCTCGGTTACGATCAGGATTCCGGCAAAATGGTGGTAGGTATGGTGGACGTGCGCTACGCCAACCATGTGAACTGGGGAGGCACGGAGAGCGTGTATGGCGTGACGTTCAACAACGCGCCCACTCTGGAGGATGTCTGGAACAGCACGCCGGCCTACGGCTATCCATTCGTGGCGTCGGCTTCCGCGCCGACCCCGGCGGCCGGGCCGTTCATCAGCAGCATGAATGCGGCCTCCAACGTCCTCGGCGTGGGGGGCTACAGCAAGCGCGGCGACTGGTACGGGGATGTTTCTTTCTACCGCTCCGCGCCCCAAGGCCAGCCGGTGGGCACCTTGGACATGTCCATCAGCGGTACCGCGCCGTATCTGCGGCTCGCCTGGAGCCGCGACACGGCCGCCCACAGCGTGGAGTTCGGTGTCTTTGGCCTGCGCGCCGATTACCGCCCGATGGGGACGAGTCCCATGATGGACCGCTACACGGACCTTGGCGTGGACGGCCAGTATCAGTATTTTGCGCCGGACGGGCTCAACATCCTGGAGCTGCACGGCAGCTACATCCACGAAAAGACCGTTTGGGGCGCCACCACCACCTCCAATCCATCCGACGTGACACATTTTCTATCGGCCAACGGCAGCTGGATTTATGCCCGCCGCTACGGGGTGACACTGGGGTATTTCCAGACCGTGGGCGCAACCGATTGCCTGCTCTACAACGGCAACACCGACTGCGTGGGCACGGTCGCCGCCGTTTCCGGTAGCCGGACGGGCAGTCCGAACAGCAGAGGCTATACCATCGAATTCGACTACTTGCCTTGGCAGAACCTGAAGCTCGCTACACAATACACCCTGTACCGCAAATTCAACGGCGCCGCCGGCAATTACGACGGCAACGGCCGCAATGCGGCAGATAACAACACGTTTTATGTCAACGTCATGTTGTCTTTTTAGGGACGGCATGGCCCGTCATCGTCATTGACCGGCCGCCGACCCGCGCACCAGAGGATATCCGATATGCGCTTACGTACTTTGCTGGCCGGCCTGGGATTCAGGTTCCTGTTACTGATGATGGCATCCCTCGGTGCGGTTGCCGGCAATGCGCCGAACGGTGAGCAGATCTATAACCAGAACTGTGTTGCCTGTCATGGCGCGGACGGCAAAGGCACCATCCCCGGGGCGCCGGATTTCACCGCCAAGGGCGGCGTGCTCAGCAACCCGGACAAGCTGCTGCTGGACAGGGTCATGAACGGCTATCAGAGCCCGGGGTCGCCCATGGCAATGCCTCCCAATGGCGGCAATCCCTCGCTCAGCCGGGCGGATATTTTGGCGATCCTGGCCTATATGCGGCAGACGTTTGGCGTATTAGGCAAATGAACCGGGAGCGGTGTTAGCACCGCGAGGGAAGTGATGCTTGTTGCGATTGCCGGCAGACGGAGCTGCACATCTGAGCGGGTAAAGGCCGGTATCCATGTCTGGGATCGAACCGACGCGAAGCAGCCGTATTGATTGTCAGAAAACACGGCAAAGGACTCAAGATGAAAACTTACCGCCTTGTGGCTTTTGTGATCGCCTGGTTCATCTTCAGTCTGGTGTGGATCACGCCGCTCACTGCCGGCAATGTTTCCCAGCGAAGCACCCTGCGGGGCAAGGCAATCTATGAGAAGCATTGTGCCGCTTGTCACGGCGCGGATGGCCGTGCCGATACACCGATCGGTCGGCTTTTGAGGCCACGCCCGCGCGACTTCGCCGATCCGATCATCATGGCCCGGTTGGACGACAGCCAGATGATTGCCGCCATCGAACTGGGCCGCGCCGGGACTGCTATGCCAAGTTGGAGGGAAATCCTCAGCCCGGCGGATATGTTTGATGTGCTGAATTACATCCACAGTCTCCAGCAGCCGCTGCCTGCGGGAATAACCCATGCCAAGCTCGATATTCTGGTGGGTGAACACGTCTACCAAAAATACTGTAGCGTCTGTCACGGCGATAAGGGCAACGGCCAAACTCCGCTGGGCCGCGGCTTGTTCCCCAATCCCAAGGATTTCACCAGCATGGATATGGCGGGTATCAGCGACAAGCGGCTGATGTTTGTGGTGGAGTATGGCAAACCGGGCAGCGCCATGGCTCCGTGGGGCAGCCGACTGAGTCCCGAGGATATCCGCCGGGTCGTCTTGTATATCCGTCAGACGTTTGAGCGTCATGACATCAAGTGAGACATGCCCGCCCTCAGTTCCTGACTTGTTGCCATGCATGTTCGACTGTCGGCGGCAACGTATTCATATACTTTAGAAAGAGCGCAATCGTCCATATCTGCTGATCCGTCAGTGCGCCCTTGAACGGTGGCATTCCGGTTAACCGAATGCCATGTTTGATCTTCCAGAAGGAATACCCCGGCGGGTTATCCTCGACGCCGTCGCTCGCAAATTGCGGCGGCCTTCCATAAAGGCGTATCCCAGCGATCAGATTGGCATTCGTCAGCGGCAGCGGATCAGGACCCTCAGGCGGCGCGCCTGATGCCGCAGCGTCGCGCGCAGAGAGGTGTGTGCCATCCAGAGTTCAAGCCGGCTCGGCTTGTCATCCGCATTCGCCGATATCCTCCCGCTCTGCAGCAATAGGTAACGACCGGCAAGCAGCGCGACGAACGTTGTCAGTACTCTACTTCGGAGTCCCGATGGAAAGACAGTGGAGGCGTGGAACGGAGCAGCTCTCGCCGCGCTGCCCAAGCGCATGTTTGCCAATGATTACGACTGCAACAGTTCGCTCCCGGTTATGCCGGCATCCATGCCAAGGTCGGGGCGCAGGCGGTGATCAGTTTGCCGTCAATCGCTCCACAAGATTGGCGCTCGGCCACTATGTGCTAGCCATCCACGGTGAACGGCCACCAGTTTACGCTGGTATTGTGGGTTCCCTAAGTTGGCCGCGACCCCCGTGCTGTCATCTGCTAGGATCGATGGTAGTACTCGAAGGTGGTGATAATCGGCGTGTAACCGGGACGGTCAATTTCCACCTTGATGAAGTACATTGCGGTACCGGGCATGTGGAAATAGTTGCCGTAGGTCTTAGCCCCCGCGATGCTCATAGGCTCCAGTGATTTTTTCTGGATCGGCAGGTTGACCTCTTCCGGCGACCACACCTGCGCGATCACATGCGCATTGGTGATGCGCTGGCCGGTGGCATCGTTGTAGATAGCCACGTTCACATGGTGCCAGTGATCCCCGCTCGGCACGCCGCCGTGCATCTGGTGCTCGGGAGCCTGTTTCGGATATTCGTCGGAGATAAGTTCGGCGGGAATGACACCGAGGTACACAGCCACGCCGTCAATCACATGGGCGTGCCCCTGGTCCTGAGCAAATACTCCGTGACTGATGCCCAATATGCTCAGCGCCAATAGCGCGGGGACCCATCCGGTGACGTATCGCGTTGTCATGGTAATCCTCCTCAAGGTAGCGTAGAAAACTGTGATGGTTTCACCCATTACGGCCGATCTCGTGCCTAGTTCACGGAGCTTCGCGCGGCACGTGCAACAACCAGATCTGGTAAAGGGAAATCAGGATCTGGGCGGTGAACGCCATCCCCATGACCGCGCCGGCGATGACCACCACATAGGCATATAGCGGATCCCACTTGGTCAGAAACCAGGCAAGAATATCCGCCAGGATCGAGGCGAACGGCGTCACGATCAATGCCCATTTGAGCCAGCGGTTCAGTACCGCCAGCCTGAAAATGAAGCCCACCACAAACAGCAGCAGGCCGACTCCGAACAGATGTATGTGCGATAGTTTCACCAGCGATTCGAGAGAGGCTCCGGTGTTTCTCTGGGTGACGGTGCGCACACCCTCGTACGTGGAATAGTCGGGTATCCCCATGCGCTTGGCGGTTTCGCCGGAGTGACAGGCGAAACAGTCCTTCTGTAGGATGGGGTGCGCGATGGCGTCATAGCCGCTCTTGGTCGCTCCCGACTCGAGCCAGTCCACCAGCAGCGCGGTATCGAGCGGTTTGCTGTAGGTGCGCATCGGCCCCCGCAGCATGGCCTCCATCTTGGTGCCACTGCGGTTGC